>NZ_RZTG01000039.1:0-10899 GCF_003997175.1 Mesorhizobium sp. Primo-A | reverse complement strand
TCGTTAAAATGGTTCGGAACCATTTTAGACGAATTGAATGTTTGAGGGTAAGGACGACGCTCCCCGACCGTGGACCGCCGATTCCCGGCACGCAGCACGGCGGCGAGCCTGCCGACGAGCGCGACAATTTCATGACCTGTCCGGTCTGCGGCCAGCCGTTCGACATGCGCGATTTCCGCCAGGTCGCTTGGCACAATCTGCCTCAGCATGAACCGCTGGAACCGGAGCTTGCCACGGTCCGGAACGCGAACTGGTTGCGGATCCGATCATTGAAATAGCGGCCCTTGGCAAAGGCAGATTTGAAATCGGCGACGATCTCCGGCGGTACATCCAGAAAGTCGTACTGCCTGCCACTCGCTACAAACCACACTGAGAGAACCCTGGTTTCCGGGTCGTATTCGAACTTGCGTATTGAGGTCGACGGCATGGTGCACCAGGTCATTGCCGGTGAGCGACCCGCGAGATGGCCCGCCCAGTGAGGAAGCAGAGAGCGGGCCGACCACGGCTGTACGTCCATGGCCATCATCGCCTCCACGGAAGGACGGTGACAGCATTCCAACTCCCATTGGAATTCGGCGTTCCACACATAAACAAAAAGGCCCGCCACCTCTCGGCAGCGGGCAGTGTAGGTCGCTAGGATCACCCAGCGGTACCTAAAGTACACCCCGCCTCGCCAAAAGGGAAATGTTAGGCATCCCTAATGGACGATTCGGACCCTGGGGCTGACCGTGGGGTATCAAATCCGAGAATATCCTGCGGGCCAGGTGATAGCGGAATACCGAGCTGGGGCCCCGACATCCTATTGCGCCGCCGCACAGGCAACGAAAATGCCCGTGACGCTAACCGATCCGGAAACTACTTTCTTGAGGTGACCGATGAGAGCAACGGGAGGGTGTTCGCCTACCAATACGCCGATTTGCTCTACTGAGTGGCTTTGAGCAGCGGCTGCTGCTTCACCTCCGGGCCAAAACCGGCCGCTCCCATTCATAGCCGCAACGGGCTGTCCTAGGGATAGTTGGACTGGACGGTGTGTTGATTCACCCCTGCTGGATGGCTGAGGTGCAAAACCATGCAAACCACAATGCGCGGATACGCGACAGAAAGCCGTTGCATCGTCGACTTTATTCAAGCCGGAATTCAACCGCATGCTTGTCGGCCTCACGAATGAGGCCACTGTCCATGGCGGCTTCGAACGCCTTGGTGAAATACTGATCATCGGAGGCCTCGTGATCCTGCTGCGCAAGATCGATCGGCAGCGCTCCGATCACGCGGCCCGTTGTCTTCTCGATAACCGTGACGGTCCTCTGCATCATGGTTTGTTGACCGTGTCGTCGACTGCGTTGGCCGTTGCCTTGACGTCCCGGCCGACGCCTCGGACGGTGTTGGCGCAGGCCGCAAGGGCAAAGGCACAGGCAAGAATGACAATCGGTGTGATGCGTAGCAGTTTCATGGACGGGTTCTCCTATTTGTGATTATCAAGTCCGCTTTGCCGTATCGCACCTGTAACCGCCATCACCTTGTTGTGGGCGGCCGCTTCATCGGCGGTGTCAAAGGGCGTTGCGATGTCATCCAGAGCCAGTATCACAGCCAGGAACGGAAGGCCGATCAGCGGTGGTGCGTAGACAACGTACGCTGGGCGGGCATTCTTCATCGCCCATGTAGCACCATTTGTCGGTCAGGACCTAATCCACCTCGCCGACTTCCTGCACCACCGTGGCAAGCGATTCTTTCTATAGGAAACAGCCATGATTTTTCCTGCCGGGTAGCGATTGGGGTATGGTCGTGGAGAAATCTGCTGACAGCAAGTCCGCGACCTGGCCCCAAGTCATATGCGTGCGAGGATGGCCATGGATCAGAAGCAGAGGCGGCCCAGATCCGCCATGCCGAAGCCTTATAGGCCCGCCCTCGGTTTCCAACATTTCAAGCACGAAGTTGTCGAATCTGCCATCCTCAAAAATGGGCGGTTGTCGGCTTGAAGAACTCCTTGAGCATGGATTGGTTCAGGACGTGCAATCGCGACTGCAGATCGTTTCGGCTCCCGGTTAGCTTTCGCTCAGGGCTCATTCTGGACGCGAATGGCTAGACGGATTTAACGGAGCAGGCCCTCGTCGTCGAACGCGTTCCAGCCCTTCAACTTGGGCCGGGGAGCGTCATCTCTGGGGTTATTCCCGGCACCGCGAACCTTCTCGCTACCCTTTCCCGCCCGCGTCAGGGCAGCCTTGCCGGCGCCACGTCGCCTGTTCTCTGTAACTTGCTGCGCGTCCTCTTCACGCCAAAGGCTTGGCAGATCACGATCAAGGATGTCCTCGATGTGCCTGGGATCGAACACGTGGAAGGTGACGGCCTTGGATCGACCGCGCATCTTCACGGTGCGGGTGCCAATGCTTTGCAGCCGTCCGTTTTTCAGCCACTTGTGACGCTCACGCGAAGAGATCGCAAGGATGTCTTCGGCCTCGCGCGGCAGGACCGGGAGTACTGCGATGGTTTCCAGTGCCTTGGCGATCTTGTTCGAGGCGGCCTCGAACTCTTCGGCATCGTCTTCGCGCATCCGCAATGTCATGCGACCAGTCTCGGCTTTGACGTACTTCCTCACCGCCCAAGGCAGGCGGGCACGTATTTCACGCTCGATACCTTTCGTGCGCACCGACGAGCCAAGCGTCGCTGATGGCGGAAGGGGCCACTCGGTAATCAGTGACAACGAGGTGCAGACGCTTTGGCGAGAGCCGCGATCTCGAGGGGCCACAATTGCCGCAGCCAAGCCGCCAAGAATCTTTCGTGTTTGCGCAAAACGCACCGGCATCTGAGCTAGTCGCTTCCTTGTCGCACGGTTTCTACCGCCAGCGACCGGCCGGCAAGGCCTTCAACAGCTCCACCTCGGGTTTCGTGAGGTGGATCCATGCCGCCCAATCATCCGGGCGCAGAACCACAATCTGGCGATTGTGGGTGGGCGCCACGTCCAGGCCGGGTTCCGTCGTCAGCATAGCGAATGTCGGGGGCTTGTTGCCTTCGCCATCGCGCCACAGGGCGGCGATCGCCATGAACGAGGCGCCGTTGAGCGTGAAGCGATGCTTAGCCTTTGGAGACTTCTTTCCCGTGAATTCGAAGAAAGCCGACGCCGGAATAAGGCAGCGCTTGCTGTTGGAGACGTTCCGTCCTTCCGAGCGGAAGTTGAAGATCGGCCCGCCTTTGGGCCCGGAGGGCGGAAAGGCAAAGGTCATGCGCGTGAGTTCGATCGTGTCGCCGGCGGCGCGCATGATCGGGGCGGGATCACTGATGCGGATGTCATCCGCCTGCGGCAGATCCAGTTCGGTTTGATAAGTGGGAATGTCGAGCGCCAGCAATTGCATCATCCTGCAATATTCGGCCCAGGCGATATGCTGCTCATAATCGTTGCACATGGCTGCCCACGCTTTCAGTCAGTTGATGACTTATAACAGATAACGCGGCTTGGCTGCGGCGCCACCATCCGGAGATTTTCCGCTATGCCCGAAATCTCGCAATCTGCTTGATGCATTTCGAAGCCGTGCACGGGCGACGTGGATAGACGTGTCGTCGGCAATCAAAGTCCCGTCAGCCTCCCGCCACAGAGGTGCTCGGGCGATGGCCGGGAACCTGTGCAACCATTGCCACCCGGTATGTAGTAACGGAACGAGGCAGTCTGCGGCTGGCGCCCATCGCCTTCCATTTGTTAGGCGCAACGATGTTGCAGACCGTGACGAGGGAGACGAAGTCCGGTGCTACAAGGCGAACCAATCGATCGAAGGTCGCGAAATCATCAGCCAGAAGATGGCGAGCACTGCCGCGAAGGCAGGAAAGCCAAAGGCGAACCAGAGCCGAAACAAGGTGTCATAGCGCTGTGGTGGAGGTTGCTTCTCTGCCGCGGCCTGCATAGCGAGATTGCGCATCTCGATCTGCATCCACACGACTGGAAGCCAGAACAGGCCGGTGATGAGGTAGAGCAGGATCGAAAGCACAATCCACCCCTCGGTCAGCGGATAGCCGGAATGCCAGGCGAGGAATGCACCGGTGACAGGTTGGGCGACGACGGCGGTTGCAGTGAAGATGAAATCGGCGATCACGACCATGCGTGCGACCGCCGCGATGGTCGCGGAATTTCCGGTCCGGTGAGCGAGCAGCATGAAGAAGGCGATGCCGGCGCCGGTGCCCAGCAGCACGGCCGCGCCGACGACATGCAGGAACTTGAGCATGAAGTAGGTCATCAGCGTTCCTCCAGGACCGCCAGCGCGACAAAATGCAGAACCAGGATCGGCAGGATCTTCAGGAATGGGCCGAGCGGCTCGTTCCACAGTTCTGGTCGCAGCATGGTCCCCGCGATCGCATAGAAAAGAGCCACCGCGATCGCCCCGAACAGCCCCAGCCGACTGGTCGGTCGCCAGGCGATCAACGCGCCGACCGCCATGTCGGCCAGCGCTCCGGCGATGACCGCCGGTTCCGCCAGCGGACCGATGGCCGTGCCGACCAGCAAGTCGACCCCGCGGCGCCAGCCGGTGGTCAGGGAAATGATGCCGGTCATGATCCAGAAGAAGGGCAGGACAGTAAAGATCGCCGGCTTGACGAAATAGAGACGGGCGAACCATCGCTCCTGCACCGTCGCGGGATTGAGCTTTAGCGCCGCTTCGAGGCTGGATGGTTGGATCCCTGTCGCAGTGATCCACGCCTGCGGGTCGCCGACAGCGCCCCGCACGATTTCCTTGGCCGCATTGCTGCGCATCGGCGGGCGCCAGCCGAGCAGAGCCGCCGCATCGCCGACCCGGTACAGGCCGGCCGCGACGCTACCGGGCAGAGTGAACTCTCCAGCCGGTCTCGACCCAAGCCAGCGGCGGTAGAGGCCGACCACCTTGCTAATCGGCAGCGCTTCAGGTCCGGCAAGGTCAAGCGCAAGGTGCGATGCGCTATCGGGCCGGAGAAAATGCAGGACAGTGGCGATCACGTCATCCAACTGTACGACCTGAAGCCGACCCGTGCTGGGCATCACCGGCAACAGTGGCAATGCGGCCAGTCCGCGAAACAGCGCACTGGCGCCGAACGCCGGCCGGCCCAGCACGACCGACGGGCGCAGGATGACCCAGTCCAAATCGCGCGCCATCAACGCCTGGTCGCCAGCCAGCTTGGTGGCCGAGAAGGCGGACGGCTGCAGCCGATCGACCCCGATTGCCGAGAAGTGAATGACTTTTCTCACGCCCGCCTGCTCACAGGCGGCAAAGAGTGCCGATGCGCCACCCGCATGCACACCGCCAGTGCTTTCTTGCGCGCTGTCCTGCAGCACACCGGCGCAGTTGACGACCGCGTCGATGCCTATCAGATGCGGGCTCCAGTCCTGCGTCTGCAGCGCCTTTGCCATGTCGAGCAAGACAGGCGGCAAGCCTCTGAAGGGCGCGGCGCCGGCACGATGCAGTACGCGAACGATTTCATATCCATCGGCGGCCAGGCGCGCACAAAGAGAAGCTCCGATCAGACCCGACGCGCCGGTGACGAGGACCCTCACCTGGCACCTGAAAACTGCAGTGACAGTCGCGCCTCATCCTGTCTGCACGCGGAGCCGGACGAAACAGCGGTGTCGCTGCGATCGGGCCGCACGATCGAGCGATTCCGCGCGCCTCGCCGAGGGCAGATGGAAGCGAGCGTCGCGGCGCTGCTGGCGCGTCCGGCCAGAGCTCCGACAGTTTCGAGCAACGATATCGAGCGGAAGCTCGGGTTGATTGTTCCTTTGGTTTCTACCATGGGCGCTGATCCCAAGCTGCCACGGATGTTCCTGCCACCATTCATGGGCAAGGCGAGTTGTTCGCGCAGGAATGACCGCCTCGGACGGTTCAATGCAACAACCGTATCCACTATTTGCTCATGCACGCAGCGCCAGCCAACCTGATCGACGGTGTCGATGGACTCGATCTCCCTCCCGCCCAACGCGTTCAGCTAGATCTAGGCGGCATCTTGCAGCGCCCTTTCATTTACGCTGGTGCCTCCAAGCTGCGTCAACGCCTCGTCCGTTGCCTTCTCTTCGTCGAGCGTCTGCTGCAGCAGCGGAACCGCGTCATTCAAGCCGAGCAGCCTTGCCCAGGTTACCAATGTCCCATAACGGGCGATCTCATAATGCTCGACGGCCTGGGCAGCGGCAACAAGCCCGGCGTCGAGGGCCGGCGCCGCCTGGAACTCCTCCAGTATCTCCCCGCCCTCCTCAATGATGCCGTCGATCGCGGGACAGGTCTTGCCCTGCGCGCGCTTGCCGAAAATCTCGAACACCTGCTGCAGCCGCTCAACCTGACCCTCAGTCTCGTCGCGGTGCTTCTCGAACGCGGCGGTCAACTCTTGCGATTCGGCACCCCTGGCCATTTTCTTGAGGGCACTTAAGATCTTACGCTCCGCGTAGTATATGTCCTTCAAGGCTTCGTAAAATAGATCTTCCCAGGCCCTTTGTGCTGCTCTGGGCGCTTTTCTTCGTCGCCATCTCCATGTCCCACTTCGAGTTCAATGCTTCGCGGCATATGCAGCTCTAACAACCAAGGCCATCGGTTGTTCCTCGCCCTCAAAGACATGGTGGGAACACGAGCAAGGACCGTGATCTCGCTCCGTTCTGGTCGGCACAACCGGCGCCATGTCGCCTCTGCGCCTGGCTAGCCTCGCGGCCGCTTGTCAAGCCGCCTGCCGCGCCTTAACCGGCGTTCTCGCCTATCGAAGTCGATTGCTGGTCACTCTTTCGCCGATCAATGTTGATAAGACGGCGGTCGGGGGCCGCGGCGCCGGAACGACCTCTTCAGCGTTTTGTGGGCAAGCTGCTGTGAGACCAGATCGCGCGCTTTTCGGCACATATTGCAAGCCACAATGGTCGCTCGGCTGCCTCTGCCGGTCTAAACGGGACCCGGCCCGCGGCATGCCCGGATGGTTGAAGCGGATTGTTGAAAAGGTGTGTCGGGGTGAACTAGATCATCCGCCGCCATCGGTTGCGACGATCGAGCGACGATTGCTCCTACCGGCCGCCCGACCGCCGTTTCGCTTCTTCATCGATCCTGCGACCTGAGAATCTTGAGTGCCTCGTCCTTGGTGAGGCCGCACTTTCGGGCAAAGTAGTCGCTTCGATGGCCCTTTCGCGATCCGTCCGAGACGCGGTGTTCTGCTTGGCCTTCTTGCCCATCGATGCTATCGCCGCGATTATATCGCCTGCTGGTGATCAAGCGCCTACGCCGTGGGAGGGCTCACGCGGGGATCGGGTCACCAATCTTGCAGCTCCGCTGCCTGGCTAGAACTGTGGTTTGGCGCGATTGTTCCGAGATCGCAGAACTTCGCAAGAGATGCCTGGCGCCGGACTTTGCTGTGGCCATTCGGGATCTGTCATCCCATCGCTGTGACCTGCAGACGAATGCAGAGCCTCAGCAGTTTTTTCGCCGCTTTCATCGTGGGTTAGTCCCGACAACATGTTCGTTCCAGTACCCGGAGGAAAAAACGTGCGCGACCAGTCTTTTTCCCATCTGGAGGCGCTCATTGATGTGCGTCCCGACACGAATTTCACCCCTAGCGCGCCATGGCCTCGCGGATCGGCCACTGCGTCACTCGATGCAATATGGAACAATCCTCGCAGGCGGATGTTGGGCAACCCAACCCCCTGGAGGATTGCCAATGTTCATGCACAACAAGCGCCTGCAATACACCGTCCGCGTTTCGGAGCCTAATCCCCGCCTGGCCTGCATGATCATGGAACAATTCGGTGGCGCCGATGGTGAGCTTGCCGCGGCGATGCGCTATTTCACGCAAGGCCTCGGCGAGGATGATCTTGGCCGTCGCGACATGTTGCTCGACATAGCCACTGAAGAACTCAGCCACCTTGAGGTGGTGGGATCGATCGTCACCATGCTGAACAAGGGGCTCAAGGCACAACTTGCCGAAGGCCAGATGAAAGAAGCGGACCTTTATATGATGGTCGGCGCCAGCGGTACGACAGCCAAGGAATCCATCCTGTTTGGCGGTGCTCCCGCGCTGTGCGACTCAGCCGGCGTTCCCTGGACCGCGGCCTATGTCGACTCACGCGGTGAACCTACCGTGGATTTGCGGTCGAACATCGCCGCTGAAGCGCGCGCCAAGATCGTTTACGAACGCCTCATCAACATCACCGATGATCCGGGCATCAAGGACGCGCTCGGCTTCCTGATGACACGCGAGATCGCTCATCAAAAGTCGTTTGAGAAAGCACTCTACGCCATCGAAAACAATTTCCCGTCAGGCAAGCTCCCGGGCATCGAGAGGTACGCCAGCATGTACGTCAACACCTCTCAAGGTGACGGCGATACCAATGGTCCATGGAATTCCGGCGAAGAGTGGGATCGGATCGATGACCTTGAACAGGTGATGCCCGTCGACGGCGGAGACGGCTTGGCAACCGTCAAAATGGGCGCCAGAGACATGAAGGTGGTGGCCAAGATGGCCGACCGTACTCTTTCTGATCCGGCGTCCGATCCGATCACGGGCGCTGATCTAGGTGCCGGTCCTGGAGCTGGCCGAACCAAGAACGCGGATTTTGGCGGCGCGGCAAGCATTCAGGAGGCCCCGGCCGTGGCCGAGGCTGCTGTCAAACGCGCACGTAAGCGTTAGTTTGGACTGACGTCATTGCGGGCAACTATGTTCGGGGTCAGGAAGCTAACGACGAAAGCAGGGTATCCGACTGGCAGCAGCGGACTGGCCGGAGTGCTCGCTATTTGCTGAGTGGGTGAAGCACATATGGCCACCGCCGCACCACGATCAGAGTCGGAACATGCGGGGCAGTCGGAGAAGGTCCGTGCCTACGGTTGCGAGAACCGGTGCATTGTCGCAATCGGAGCCTCGGCGGGGGGCCTCGACGCGCTGAAGAGACTTGTCCGGGATATTTCGCCGGACATTCCGGCGGCCCTCCTCATCGTACAGCACGTCGGTCTCACGAGTTACCTCGGCGACATTCTCGGTCGCGCTGCCAACATGCCCGTAGCGAATGCCGCCAGCGGCACGAAGGTTAAAAACGGGCACATCTTCGTTGCACCGCCCGGAGCTCACCTGCTTTTACATGATGATCACATGCTGCTACGGCGCGGGCCGCGGGAGAATTTGGCGCGCCCTGCCATCGATCCCCTTTTTCGATCAGCGGCCTGCAGCTTTGGCGGCAGCGTGATTGGTGTCGTGCTCACGGGCAGCCTCTCCGACGGGACCGCCGGCTTGCGCGCTATCAAGATTTGCGGAGGGGTCAGCGTGGTTCAAGATCCCGACGACGCTGCAGTACCCGATATGCCGCTGAGCGCCTTGCAGAATGTGGAAGTCGACCATTGCGTCGCCCTGTCCGAAATGGCTGGCCTGTTGCGCAGGCTTGCGTCCGAACTCGCAGGGCCGACACCAGAAATCCCGCCTGTCATCCGCCTTGAGGCTGCGATTGCTGCTCAGGAGCACAGCACAATGGAACAGACAGAACGCCAGCTTGGCATCCCCTCGACATTTGTCTGCCCCGAATGTCACGGACCGCTTTGGGAGATCGAAGACGGGCCGATTACCCGTTACCGTTGTCACACTGGACATGCATTCGGAGCGGACGTTTTGATGCAGGCCCAGGCGGACGATGCGGAACAGGCCCTTTGGAGCCTTCTAAGAGCGCACCAGCAGCGGGCCGAGTTGGCGAAACGGACGGCGCAACGAGAAGCCGCTCGGGAAAGACATAGCTTGGCCAGCCAAATGGCTACGCGGGCCGCGGAACACGAAGCCGACGCGAAACTTATTGAAGAAATTATCCATCGTCGAAGGCCGTGACAAACACACGCCCCGACAACCATGACCTTATTTCGGTCCGGGGCTCACAGTACGGCGTTGGCGACTTGCCGGAAACCATGATCCCCCACAGAGACAGCGAGGGTGGTCAACACGAGTCATTCTTCAAACATCCTTCAATGCCGGCGGCAAACAACGATATTAGGTCACATTAGCGTCAGGCGGACGACGTCATTTCTACCTCGACGGCAGAAGGCGCCAATCGCATTTTCAGGCGTCTTGCAGTTCGAAAGCAATGATGGCAGCCTCAGCGACCGCATGCCGCTGGCGTTGGTGCGCAGCCATAATGAATAGCTAGGGCCGCGTCCTCATCCGTCGGGCGGCTCACGCACCAACTCGAACGTGACCTTCACGGAGAATAGGAGCTTGCTGGTGTGATCGCGGACATCGATGGCAACCTCTCTGAAAGTGCCGTCCGGCATCCGGTCTTTGGCTATTTCAAGCAACGCTCTTGCTGCCTCATCTTCAGCGGCTTCCCGGCTCGCAATTTCGGTTCCTTCAGGATCGGGAAAGACTTCGCCATCGTCGGTTAAATCAAAGAAGAAGCGGGCCATGCGACCCTAATTCCGAGCCCCCAAAAAGGTTTCCTTGTAGCGCTACTTGCTGGTGATCCAATCCACCAGGCCGGTTTCCATCTGCTCGCACCCGGTGAATTCATGTACCAGGCTCGTGGCCAGATCACGCCATTGATACTCAGGCACACCCGTTTGCCTGACCAACTCTCGGAATGCCGATCGGAGAATGTCGGCGTCAAAGGCGGAGACGGCGACGCTTGCCACGCCCGGATCTTCCCACCCTCGCGCCATGTCATCGTGGTGACGTTGGCGAAGGCGTTTGAGCAGTTCGCGCGATGTCTCGATTGCGCGCCTTGAACGATCCACGTCTTGGCGAAACTTGGCAGTTCCGATCATGGAATTATGCCGAACAAGATAGCCGGTTGCGATTACGCCTTGTGCAACTTCTAAATGCGTTCGAACCATCGCGGCCTCCCTTCCAGCGAAAGGAATTGTTTACCCTGTTGTCCAGCATAACCCCAACGGATTCGCTGTACGTTTTCAACCAATCGGCTATTCGGCGATTGTCGGCCAATTGCTGGGTTTTAGC
>NZ_RZTG01000038.1:0-10999 GCF_003997175.1 Mesorhizobium sp. Primo-A | reverse complement strand
GCCCGACAAAGCCCCGCCCTCCCTGGGCCAGGTCGACGGGGCCTGCCAACACAAGAACGCCGAGGTCTCGCGCGCGAAGCGCCGCCGTCCGTTGCGCCTCGCTCTTGCGGTAATCGAGCCCGATCGCCTTCTGGTTGCCTTCCATCGGGTACATCAGCGAGATGACGAGATCGGGCGCACCGGCGATGTTGCGCAGTTGCGATCTCTGTCGGAACAGGTTGCTTGCCAGGGACGCAAATCTCTGCTGTCCCATGTACGGCTCTGTAACTATGGCCGAGACGAGGCCCTGAACAAGCTGGAGATTACCGTTTACATTGCCTTCGAGCTTGGCCCTTATGATGTTGACCTTGGCCTGGACTTCGGCGCGCGCGAGTTGATCGGACACTTTCGTGTTCTGCAAGTCCGCAAGGACCGCGCAGATCACAAGCACGGCCAACGCAATTGCCGCCGGCAAGTTGGCGGTCGAAAAAACCGCCTTTCTTGCACCATCAAAGTCAAAATCCGTTCTGCCCGACCGGCTCAATTGCGTTTCCTTGACAAAAAGCCCATCGGCCAACGTAGGATGAACTGTTTAAATTTGGACTTCCAATCTGCATAAAAGCTTCTGGTCTGTGCCACCAAGTTTCGAAAGGCTGCGCTTGGGCGCTGCGCGTAGTACCGTTGGGCCTGTGCCGGCCAGTCCTGCTGCGCCGAACAGCAGGGTCGTCCTGCTCGGGCGGAAGAAGGGTAGGGAAAGCGGACGGACAGCCTGGGAGAGGAGAGGGGAGAGGGGAGGGGAGAGATCGACATCAGGAAGATGCTGTCATCGCTGGTTCGCACCGGGTCATCCGTCCATCTTCTGCTATGATCCCGACGCCGTGACGTTCGTCACGGCTCTTACTCACAGCCCTGACGCATCCTGGCCAGTGAGCTCTAAATTGGCCGCGCTTAACGATCCGGCTCGAACCAACTTGTCGTGCTGCCGCAAGGGTGCGTTACCCTGATCCATTCGCCGATGTCAGGCTCTTCGGCGTACGGGATGGTTACTGGTCCCCACGTCTTCGCAGCTTCAACAACATTTTCGGCCTGAACCTCGGCACGTTCCACAGCTTTGCCGTCGCGTATCAGCTCGACGGTGAAACTCTGCATAGATCGCACTCCTGTCGCGCAATCATATCCCAACCTCTACCCGAAAGGAAAAATCTGTTTTCGAAAGGAAATAGCTTCCCAAGGTCCTCGCGGCACAAAGCAGCTATTCGCAACAAAAGGGGCCCAGGTGGCCCAACGATGAAACGCATTTTGCTTTTCTTGTGCGGCGAAAGCATGATGGAGCGGGTGGCTAACAGCCGATAAATTTTTCCAACCCATTGATTTCAAATCATAATTTAATGTTCCATAATGTATGTTATGCGACTTCTGGATGTAGCAGTTATATAGAGATGCGACACTTGAGCAATTTAGAGATGCGACAGTCCCCGACTTTCACAGCTCATGCTCTGGCCAACTCGAAGCTGGAAAGGAAGGCTGACGACTTCACACTGCCTGGCGTGAGACCGGGCGTATTGCGG
The DNA here is from genome assembly GCF_003997175.1 of Mesorhizobium sp. Primo-A. Lineage (NCBI taxonomy): Bacteria > Pseudomonadati > Pseudomonadota > Alphaproteobacteria > Hyphomicrobiales > Phyllobacteriaceae > Mesorhizobium > Mesorhizobium sp. Primo-A. Next base: position 9,452 of record NZ_RZTG01000038.1, on the reverse strand, counting down.
AGCCGGCATGCCTTTGATCACCTTGTCGCAAAAAAGAGCTGCATCGTCTTGAAGCCATCCAGAAGATCCGCGACCGGCGGCTGAGCGTCCAGGCGGCGAAGCTTCTTCATCTCAGCCGCAGTCAGGTTCACCGGCTGTTGCAAGCCTATGACCAGGACGGCGCCGGCGGGCTGGTGTCGAAGGAGCGCGGCCGACCGAGCAATCGGCGCCATGATGAGGAGCCGCCGCCGCCGGCCGCGCCACCATACAGCGTTTCGGTCGCTTCGGTGTTGTATGCTATCCCCTGCTTGGGATGCAGCTCCAGGTCAAGAACTGCGGACTGTGACATTGACCACGGGGACCAGCGGCAACGGTTCGCCGTCTTTGCCGGTGAGTTCCGATTCGAACTTCTGGGTGCGGATGATTTCCTCGACCTGGCTGGTGAAATCGTCATGGCGCGCATCTTCGCCACGTTCTCTATCTTCACCTCGCCCTGATACGCAAAGGGCTTGGCCTCATAGAGCGGGTGCGCGTCGACCCATTCGAGTACTCGCAACATGCCGTCCACAGCTTCTCTGGATCGATGATGATCGGGCTGCGGCCGTGTGAGCTACGGGCCTTCCAAAATTGGTTTCCTGCGGGTGCGGGCATTTGCGAAAATTTCGACGCTTTTACAAAGTTAACCAGCGGCCGGATTCGTACGGTTTTGTGACTTGCTGGATTGCCGATCACATGGTTTTTTTCCCACATCGTTGTGTGGGAGTGCGGGCGTGGGCGACGATCAGAAGGACGGTGTTCGGGTAGAACACATAGACGGCCAATGGGCGGTGCAGATCATCGAGGATGGCGTGACCACCCAACAGCTTTTCGACAACGAGGAATTTGCGAGGAGTTTCGCAGCCGGTCAAATCATCCGGCTCAACCTTAACCGGTCCGGCCAAAGCCAAAGCGGCCATGAGGTGGATGGCCCGCGAAACCATTCGTAAACCATGCCAACACGGTAAATATTTTATGTCGAACCGATCCGGTTGCAGGAGGTTTTGGGCGGGTCTGCAACAAAGAGGCCCAGCCAATCCCTGCACCGCTTACCCATCTCGCCCGCCCTGTTGATCTCCTTCGGGATTGCCTGCGGAATTTGCGTCTGGGCGACATCGGATAAGCCAGTGAGCTTCTTTCAAGCCCAGGCGTCCCCGCAGCTGGAAATGCGCGGGACAGTCGGTAACCTTCAATAGATGGACGATCGTCGATGCTACCGGCGGGCCGGTGCTGTCGTGGACGATCCGCTACCGGCTGCGCACGTCGTTCTCGCGCACGGGCAAGACCGCCACCTCTCGAATTGCGGCGCCACGGGGGATCGCGAATAGCGGGCCGGCAGCCGAGGGCGACGAGGTTCTACACGATCAGAACCTACTCGAAGGAATAAGTGAAACCTTCCTTGGAGGCGCCGACGGTGACTTTGGTCATCTTTTCGCCCTCGAGCGACCGGTTAAGCACGCCGCGGCTCAGTTCCGGCAGCAGCGTGTTGGTCAGGATGGCATCGATCATCCGCCCGCCGGATTCGATCTCGGTGCAGCGGGCCTTGACCAGATCCATGACACCGTCGCCGATCACCAGTTCCGCATCGTTGGTTGCCCGCAACCGGCGAGCGATCTTGGCGAACTGGTGGCCAGTGATCGCTTCGATCATCGAATCAGAGAGCGGATAGTAAGGAATGGTCACCACCCGGCCAAGGAAGGCAGCCGGGAAGACCTTCAGCAATGGGCTGCGCAAGGCGGTATCCAGATCGTCGAGCCCGGTCCGCAGCGTGCCATTCCTTGTGCGGTCCATGATAACTTCGGAGCCGACATTCGAGGTGAGCAGGATCAGGGTGTTCTTGAAATCGATCCGGCGGCCCTCGCTGTCGTCCATCATGCCCTTGTCGAAGACCTGGAAGAAGATTTCGTGGACGTCGGGATGCGCCTTCTCGACCTCGTCGAGCAGGATCACCGAATAGGGTTTTCTGCGCACCGCTTCGGTCAGAATGCCGCCCTTGCCGTAGCCGACATAGCCGGGCGGTGCGCCCTTCAGTGTCGAGACGGTGTGCGCCTCCTGGAACTCGGACATGTTGATGGAGATCAGGTTCTGCTCGCCACCGTAAAGCGTTTCGGCCAGCGCCAATGCCGTTTCGGTCTTGCCGACGCCCGAGGGGCCGCAAAGCAGGAAGACCCCGACCGGCTTTTCAGGCGCGCCAAGCCCGGCGCGGCTGGTCTGCACGCGTTTGGCGATCATCTCCATGGCGTGATCTTGCCCCACAACCCGTTCCGAAAGCGTGGCGGCGAGCTTGAGCGCCTTTTCGGTCTGGCTGGACAGCATCCGTCCGGTCGGGATCCCGGTCCAGTCCTGGACCACGGCGGCCACTGCATTGCGGTCAACCGAGGGCAGAATCAGCGGTGTCTCGCCTTGTGCCGCTGCCAATTCGGCCATCAGTGCGCGCAATCGGGCGAGATCGGCGGCAGGATCGGCAGCGGCCTGTGTCTCCGCGTCCGTCTGGGCGGCCTTGGGCGGCTCAGTCTCTGACGACTCCGCTACCTTGGTCTTTTCTGCGTTCGCCGCTGCCGGTTCGGCATCGGCCCCAACGGTGGCCGCATCGAGCGCCACACCCTCGCCGCGCAGCCTGGCGCGCAGTTCGAGTATCTCGGCGACGAGCACCTTTTCACGATCCCAACGCTGCTGCGCCGCAGCCAGGGTGATCTCACTTTCGGCAAGCCCGGTGTCGACGCGCGCCTGCCGTTCAGCCACCTCGATGCCGATCGCGGCCTCGCGCCCGATGATGCCGCGCTCGACCTCCAGAGCCTGGCGGCGGCGCATGATGTCCTCGACCTCGGCTGGCGTAGCATGCTGCGATATGGCGACACGGGCGCAGGCGGTGTCGAGGAGGCTCACCGCCTTGTCAGGCAGTTGCCGTGCCGGGATGTAGCGATGCGACAGGCCGACTGCTGCCTCGATCGCCTCGTCGAGTATCTGCACCTTGTGGTGCTGCTCCAGAACCCCTGCCACACCGCGCAACATCAGAACGGCCACCGCCTCAGACGGCTCGTCAATCTTGACCACCTGGAAACGGCGGGTCAGCGCCGGGTCTTTCTCGATGTGCTGCTTATATTCGGCCCAGGTCGTTGCGGCGATGGTGCGAAGTTCGCCCCGTGCCAGCGCCGGCTTCAAGAGATTGGCGGCATCACCAGTTCCGGCAGCACCGCCGGCGCCAATCAAGGTGTGGGCCTCGTCGATGAACAGGATGACCGGCGTTTCGGACGATTGAACCTCGTCGATCACAGCCTTCAGCCGTTTTTCGAATTCGCCCTTCACGCTGGCGCCCGCCTGCATCAATCCGACATCGAGCATGCGCACGCTGACGCCTTGCAGCGTGGGCGGCACATCGCCCTGAGCGATACGCAAGGCAAAGCCCTCAACGACCGCCGTCTTGCCGACCCCGGCCTCGCCGGTCAGGATCGGGTTGTTTTGCCGACGCCGCATCAGGATGTCGACTATCTGCCGGATCTCCGGATCGCGGCCGACGACCGGATCGATCTTGCCCTCGCGGGCGCGTTGGGTCAGATCGGTGGCGAATTTCGCCAAGGCCGAATCTCCGCCCATGGTCCGCTTCGGCGTTTCAGCCGCGGGAACCGCGATGGCTGCGCCGCCTTCGAGCGAACCTTCCACGACATCGGCGAACCGCGCGACAACCGCATCGGCGTCGATCTTGTCGAACTCGCCGCTGATCTTCGACAGCAGGCCTTCCAGAACCGGGGTTTTCAGGCAGGAAAGCAGAATATGGGCGCTGCGGACTTCCTCGACGCCGAACTCCAGCGTCGCGAGGTTCCAGGCTTCCTGGATTGCATGAAAGATATGATCGGAGAATTCCTCGATCGAGGTTGCGCCATAGGGCAACTTGTCGACGGCACGGGTCATATCTGCCGTGAGCCGGCTGGCATCCAGTCCCGCATCGGCGATTATCATTTGCACATCGGAGCGGTCGGAAAGCACCAGCTGCTCGATGAAGTGAACGAGTTCGACGTAAGGATTGCCGCGCAGCTTGGCGCTATCGGCCGCGGCCTTGAAGGCGCGCACCCCGACAGGATCAAGCTTGCCGACCAGTTCCTTACGCTTGAAGCTCTGCGACGACCGGCGCTGTTCCATCGAACGTGCTCCTGCAATCTGCCAGCCGATAAACTGCCACAGATGCCGCCACTTGACAAAGTGCGTTGTGGACGAGGCCTCAATGCCTGGTTCAGCCAGCTTCCTCGTATTGTGGAAGTCTTGCACCACCGGCTGCAAACAACAGCGGAATTGCGCGCCCTGCGCAATGCATTTCTCATACGGATTGACAATTGCGCCACGGAGTTCGGTACTCATGGCGGTGTTCAGCTTCTGTTAATTTTGGAGCACTCGTTGAATTGTGGTAAAGTGCACCGGTGTGATAACGTAAGGTCACATAAGGTTTGAGGGCCTTCGCTGGGGGTTGGTGTGATTGATCTCGCACTCTGGCTTTCTTCGCTAGACGGTGAGAATCCGTCCGGGGAAGATTTGCGCAACGACCCGGCTTTCCATGAGTTGGAGCGCCTGACCGAAGCCCAACTCAAGGTCGTCCACGACGGCAACAATAAGGCCGGCTCGCAAAGCACGATTCCAGTCGACTGGCCCGCTGTGCTCGCAAAGGCGGAGGAATTGCGCGCGCATGGCAGGGACTTGCGCCTGCTTGTCATCGTCACGCGCGCGCTGGCCAATGAAGACGGGCTGGCCGGATTGGCGCAAGGTCTGACGCTGATCGCGCAGACCTTCGATCAGCATTGGGACACCATGCATCCGGCTCTGCGGCCCAACGCTTCGCCGCGCGATGCCGCCTTGCGCCGTATCAACGCGCTGATCGACCTGCAGAATGGTCAGGACGGGTTGTTGGCGAATCTGCGGCAAATGACGTTCTTCGCGCCGCGCGCAATCGGCCCGGTTCAGGGCAAGGACCTGGAGAAGGGTGCGCTCGACGATCGCGTCATGCTCCAGGAAGCCGCCTCGGGGCTGAATGCGGCGGAAAAAGCGCAGCTGGTCAGTGCGCACGGACAACTCTTGAATCGGGTGCGTGCCGCATGTGCGGCACAGATCGATCAGGCCAATGCGGAGATGGTCCAGCTCATCGCCGACGCCCGGGCGACGATCACGGCACTGGATGCGCTCGAGACTGCGCTCAACGCTCGTCTCGAGGGCAGCGGCACTCCCGTTCCGGACTTAAAACGGTTCCTGCAGCGTTTGCTGACGACACTTGAACGGAATTCAGCGGCCGGCGCGGTGACGAATGGCGCAGCCACGCAGGCGGTGCCGACGGAACTGGCAACGCCTGCTCGAAACGGTCATGGAGCCGATGCTATGGCAAGTATGGCAAGCTATGCGGACTCGAGCACGGGACTCCCCGACCGGATCTCCTCGCGCGACGACGTGGTGAAATGCCTCGACCTGGTCGTCGCCTTCTATGACCGTACCGAACCGTCGAGCCCAATTCCGCACCTGGCTCGGCGGGTCCGTCGGATGGTGCACATGGATTTCGTTGAACTGATGGAAGATCTCGCCCCTTCGGGGCTGAAGGAGTTCAGGCTGCTGGCCGGCGTTCCCGATGCCAAGAAGACGGCTCAGAAGGATGAAAGGTAACAACACATGCCAGCCGAAAGCAAAGCCAAGGTCATCGAACGAAATCGCGCGCCGCGGGTGCAGATCGCCTACGATGTGGAAACCTACGGCAGCCCGACGACGATCGAACTGCCGTTTGTCATGGGCGTGATGGCCGACCTTGCCGGTGCTTCGCAAACCAAGGAAGCGTCAAAGTCGGTGCTGGACCGCTCCTTTGTCGAGACCGACGCGAACCGCTTCCCAAAATTCATGGAGGCGCTCGGCCCCCGCGTCAAAGCGCGGGTGAAGAACACGCTGCCGCAGGCCGAGGGCCAGGAGCGTGACGAGGAACTGGCGCTCGATCTTACATTTTCCAAGATGGGTGATTTCGCCCCCGACAAGATTGCCGAGCAAGTTCCGCAACTGGCCGAGATCCTCAAGATGCGTCGACAACTTGAGGAATTGCTCGGCTTCATGGATGGCCGTGTCGATGCTGAAAAGCGCATCGCGCAGCTTCTGAACAACGAACCGCTTCTTGGCAAGATTGCCAGCCAGGCGCTGGCCGACGACGACAAGGTTGGGGAATGATCATGGCCGAACAGCAAAAGACCGCCTCAGTCGCCGCGGAGGCCGAAGCCATAAACCTCGATGAATTCAGCGGACTCCTCGAAAAAGATTTCAAGGTCAAGAAGGACGACAGCGAGAAGCTGCAACAGCTCGTGCGCAATCTCGCGCTCGCGGCGCAGTCCCGTTCCGACACCACGACCATCTCTTCCAATGCCATCAAATCGATCAAGTCGCTGATCGCCGGCATTGACAAGATGCTGACGACACAGGTCAACGAAATCCTGCACGCGCCGGAAGTGCGTGAGATGGAAGGCACATGGCGAGGGCTGTGGTATCTCGTCAACAACACCGAGACGGATCAGAAGCTGAAGATCCGGGTGATGAACATCTCCAAAGAGCAGCTGGCCGATACGCTTGAAGACTATGAAGGTCAGATGTGGGACCAGAGCCCGATCTTCAAGAAAGTCTACACAGACGAGTATTCGATGCTTGGCGGCGAACCAATCGGCTGCGTGATCGGCGCCTACGAGTTCTCCAATCACCCACGTGACGTCGGCCTGCTGCGCAACATCTCCGGCATCTGCGCTTCCGCGCATACGCCGTTTATCGCGGCCGCTTCGCCGCGCCTATTTCGCATGGACAGCTGGCAGGAACTGCCGAACCCGCAAGACCTGCAGCAGATCGTCTCCAACCCCGCCTATGCCTCGTGGCAGTCGTTGCGCGAGAGTGAGGACGCTCGCTACATCGGCCTGACCATGCCCCGCGTCCTGGCGCGGCTGCCCTACGGCACCGATACCGTTCCGGTGAAGGGTTTCACCTTCGAGGAAGAGGTGGAGGGCGATCACAACAAATATGTCTGGATGAACGCCGCCTTCCCGATGGGCGTCAACATCAACCGCAGTCACAAGTTTTTCGGCTGGGGCACGCAGATCCGCGGCGTGGAGAATGGTGGCACGGTGCTCAACCTGCCGGTGCATAGCTTCCCGACCGATGATGGCTCGATCGCGATGAAATGTCCCACGGAAGTCGCCATCGACGACCGGCGCGAGGCGGAACTGGCCAAGCTTGGCTTGATGCCCATCCTGCACCGGAAGAATACCGATCTCGCGGCCTTCATCGGAGCACACTCGCTGCAGGACGACGAAACGCGGGCGGGGCGGCTGGTCGACCCCGATGCACAGTCGAACGAGCGGCTGAGCGCCAACCTGCCCTACCTGTTCCCGGTCTCGCGCTTTGCGCACTACCTCAAGGCGATCGCGCGCGACAAGGTCGGCTCGTTCAAGGAGCGCGCCGACATGCAGATCTGGTTGACCGAGTGGATCAATCGATACGTGCTGGCCAACCCGGCCTTTGCCGACGACAAGGCGCGCGCCAAGCGCCCGCTTGCCGCCGCCGAGGTCCAGGTGGACAGCGTGGAGGGGCGGCCGGGCTATTATAATGCCCGCTTCTATCTGCGCCCGCATTACCAGCTGGAGGGCATCAACGCGTCGCTCCGACTGGTCTCGGAACTACCGTCCGTTAAGACTTGATCGCAGCAACGACAACCTGGTTTTTTGAAAGCGGTGGAGAAACACAATGCCGACTACGAAGATTGATGGCTTCCTGAAGGTTCCCGATATCAAAGGCCCCAGCACCCGCGACGGCCACGATGACGAGATTGAAATCCATGGCGTCGACTACAAGATGGTCGCACCTTATGATCCCAATTCGCTGTCACGCCGTGGCCGCGTCTCCATGGGGATGATCAAATTCACCAAGCACTACGACAAATCATCGCCCTATCTGAAAAAGGCTTTGTTCGAAAACAAGGCCCTTGATGAGGTGGTGTTCTCGGCCCGCCGGACCATCGATGGCGAGACCAAGGATTACCTGGTCGTTACCCTCACCGACGCCTCGATCATGGAATACGACATGTCGCAGGCCGAGGATGAGGAAGACCTGATCCAGGAAGAGGTCAGCTTCGCCTACAAGAAGATCAAATTCGTCTATGACGGCAATGATGAAGCCGAAATGGATGTCTATGTCGGCAAGTGAGGTTCGGCGACCCGGCGCGGGCATGCAGCAGACCACTGGCAGCTTGCGGGCGAAAAGCGAAGCCGTCCAGCCGTCGCTTTGGGATCGTCTCGTCAATGATCTGCCGGGCCTGACCTCGGAAATAGACGGGCTGCGCCATGTCCTGCTCGACGAGCTTGGCGCGGACCGTCTCGACACACTCGTTGCCGGCAGCACGCGTGCCATCGACGCCGATGTGGTACTGACACCGGATCAGAAACGCCGTCTGCATCGGTTGGCCGTTCAGACCCAGCACCGCGTCGAAATCGAAAGCCGTGGCGTGGTGGTATCGGCGCGCGTGCTCAGGGAAGCGGTACGGCGTGACATCGAGGCGCTCTTCAACACAGAGCGCTTCGAGGCGACGCCGCTTCTTTCCGACCTGGAAAATGAACAGGTTGCGGACAATCCCCCTTCGCTTGCCGATTTCCCGGAGGTCCGCCGCAGCGTGGTCAATTACGGCGTGCCCTCCTTCTCGGGCCGCTCGTCGCGCGACTTCGATCGCGAGGTGTTGGCACGTGAGATCCGCATGGTGCTCGCGACCTTCGAGCCCCGCCTGAAGGAAAGCGCAACAAAGGTAACGGTCACGCTTGGCGACAACACCGTCGGCCTGAAGATCGAGATAGACGCCGTTCTGATCATGACCCCGACTCCCGAACGCATGCGCCTGCGCACCACGATCAATCTCGACAACGGTTTGGCGCGGACCGAAATTGGGGAGGCCTGAGATGGATCGGGTCTTCGTCGAATATTACGAGGAGGAACTGAGCCATATCCGCGCTCTTGCATCGGAATTCGCAGACATGCATCCGGCGGTGGCGCGCAACCTTTCCCTCGATACGGTGCCGTGTCCGGACCCATATGTCGAGCGCCTGCTCGATGGCGTAGCCTTCCTGGCCGCGCGCACCCGGCTAAAGGTCGATGCCGAGCGCTCGCGATTTTCCCGCAGTGTGCTCGACGTTCTCTATCCCGATCTGGTCACGCCGGCGCCGGCAACGGCGATGGCGGTGCTGAAACCCGGCCAGCAGGTCCAGACCATGCTGGCCGGCCACGTCGTCAAGCGCAACACACGGCTGGTTTCCAGCCTGCAGCCAGGCCTGTCAACGCGCTGCATTTTCTCAACCGCCCAGGAAATGACTCTATGGCCGATCGCGGTCACTTCGGTCAGCTTTTTTCAGGACCGCAGTGCGATGGCGATGGCTGGCATAGGACCGATCGGCGGTGTC
>NZ_RZTG01000037.1:0-12493 GCF_003997175.1 Mesorhizobium sp. Primo-A | reverse complement strand
GAGCCAGTGCCAGACGTTGGCGAACAGGACGCTGCCGAGTGCGGTGTGTTCGTTGCCGAGCCACGGTATGGCGCCGATGCCGACCAGCGCCAGCGTCTGGTTCACCAGGCCGAACAGCGGATGCAGGAACAGTTTCCACAGGAAGCCGACGATGACCGCCGACAGCACGACCGGAAGAAAGACGATGACCTGGTGGATACGGTGGCCGGGCAGCGCCTTCAGCAAGGCATAGGCGAGCAGGAAAGCGGTGCCGTTCTCGAACACCATCAGCGCCACGAAGGCGATGATGTTGTGCTTCAGCGCATTCCAGGTCCAGTCGCTGTAAGGCTGTTCAAACAGCACCTTGCGGAAGTTTTCGAAGCCGATGAATCCGGTCGGCTGCAAGCCGTTGAACTCATAGAAGGCAAGGCGGAAGGCTGAGAGCAGCGGCCAGAGCACGAACAGCACCATGACCACCAGGGCCGGTGTCAGCAGGGACGCGATCCAGAGTGACCGGCGCCACGGAAAGGCTTTTGTGGTGTGGCGCCGGCCGCTGTTCATGTCACTTGCCCTGGAAAGGCTTGTACCATTTGGCGAGGCCGTTGGTCAGGTCGGCGGCCAGCTGGTCCGGGGTGATCGAACCCGACATCATCTTGGTGATGTCGCCCTGCAGCAGCTCCGATCCCGTCGGTTTCTCGAAACGGAAGTAGACGACATTGATATGCGGCATGGCGGTTTCGTTCAACTTGGCGACATGGGCGAGAAGCTCGTCCTTGATGACGACGCCCTTGATCGGCGAGATGTTGCCGAGCAGAGCGGAGAACTTGTCGCCGAACTCCTTTGTGCCCATCCAGTTGACCAGCTTGAGCGCGGCCTCCTTGTTGGCCGACTTGGCGTTGACCGCATAGCCGCCGTCGAAGAACTTGGTCACCTGCGGCGTATCGCCGGCCTTGACCACTGGCGGGGCGACGAAGTCCATGTTGATGGCCGGGTTCTGGGTGCGATAGCTGGCGATGTCGAAGCTGCCGCCGGCAAGCATCGCCGCTTTGCCGCTGATGAACAGCTGGCCGGCGGTGTCATAGTCGATACCTTCGAAGCCGGGCGGCATGTAGTCGCGCAATTCGAGCAGCTTGCCGAGTGCGGCGACATAGCGCGGGTCCTTGAAGGTGGTCTTGCCCAACGTCAGGTCGCTGACGAAATCCTGGCCGAGGAACGGGTTGGTGAAGATGGCGACGAACATCTCGTTGAACCAGCTTGTGCCCATGCCGTTGGCGAGGGGATAAATACCCTTGTCCTTCAGCGCCTTGCTGACGGTTATGAACTCATCCCATGTGGTCGGCGGGGTCAACCCGGTCTTGGCGAAGACGTCCTTGTTGATGAACAGGCCGAGCGTCTGCGAAGCGAAGGGCAGCGAATAGACCTTCTTGTCGGCGCGATAGGTGCCGGCCACCAGCGCATCGGCGGGCTGGTTGGCGAGCGAAGGCACCGTGGTCAGATCCTGTGGTTCAAAATAGCCGGCCTTCACGAACTGCTCGAGCCAGCCATAGGCGTGGGTGTGGATGACGTCGCCACCCTTGCCGGCGGCCAGGGCCGTCGAGACGATGGTCGGATAGTTCTCGTCCGGGAAGGACTCGAACTTCACATGGATGTCCGGGTTGGCCTTGGTGAAATCGGCGAAAAGTTCGTTGTAGGCGGCCTTGTCTTCCTGGCGCCAGGTCCAGAACGAGATGTCGGTGGCATGCGCCACGCTGGCTGCCAATCCCCATGCGAAAGACGCGGCCGCGAGGGCCAGCCCAATCCTTCTCCTGCTCATGTTGCAATCTCCCAATCGCGCTTGATGCGCTTTTTACGACGATTATCAAATCATAGTTCTTGCCGTCTGGAAAGATAGTTTGTAAAGTTTCCTAACTAACGTGGATTGGACGCGGCAGCCCGGCTTGCGCGGTGGATATGGTGACCCAGAAAATCATTGCAGGCGTGGATATAGGCGGCACCAAGACGCGCATCATGGCGTGCCAGGGCGAGCGCATCGCCGACGAGGTGCTGGTGACGGAGAGCTGGCGCATTCGCCAGATGGAGACTGATGCCGAGACACTGGCTGGGATCGTCGCGGGATTGTGCGGCGGGGTCGCGCCCGCTGTGCTGGCCGTTGGCGCGCATGGCTGCGACACGGGTGAACAATGCCTTCGCTTCCAGGCGCTGCTGGCTAGCAGGACCGGTGGTGCGGTGCAGGTGGTCAACGATGCCGAGCTGATGGTTCCTGCCGCTGGCTATATCGACGGCATCGGCGTCGTCTCCGGCACAGGCTCGATCGCGGTGGCACGCACGGCCGATGGCAAGATGCTGGCAGCCGGTGGCTGGGGCTGGATCCTTGGCGACGAGGGCAGCGCGCCGGCATTGGTGCGCGAGGCGGCGAAAGCAATCCGGCACAGCCTCGACCGGGGCCAGGATGGTGACCCGCTGATTGCCGGGCTGATGCGCGAACTGGGTACAGACGACCAGACCAAGCTTGGCATCCTGCTCAACGAAACGCGTGGTGCCGCGGTCTGGGGCCGCTATGCCAATGCCGTATTCGACGCGGCGATCGCCGGCTCGGCTCTGGCTATCCGTATTATCAGCGAAGGCGGGGCAGGGTTGGCCGCATTGGTCGAACTCTTGATCGAACGCGGCGCCAATCCCGCCCTTGTCGTGGCTGGCGGCGGGGTCATCTCGGAGCAGCCGATGTTGATGACGGCATTCGTCGAGGCCATGGCAAAGGTCTCGCCGTCGAGCCAGGTGCTGCTGCTGCGCGAGCCGCCGGTGCTGGGTGCGGTCGCCTTGGCGAGACGACTGCTGGTCGGTCAGGGCCAATCTTCGGGAATTGGAGCGGTTTGAATGATGAAGCGTATCGGCTATCGCCCGGCGGTGGCGCGCCAGACGGAAAGTCTCGAAATCGGCCGGCGTTCGGTGGCCTCGTCGCTTGACGACCTCGATCTCGGCGCTTTTGCCGGCAAGACGATCGGGCTTGCCGGCATCGGCGCCAGCTATCAGGCGGCGCTGGCCGGTGCGCTTTATCTGCGCGCCTCCGGTATCAAGGCTTTTGCCTATACGCCGACCGATCTCTATGGCCGGACGGATGCAGCTGCCGATGCGTTCATCGCGCTGTCGGCCTCCGGGCAGAGCCGCGAAATCTACGACGTCATGCGCGAGGCGTCGGGCGCGCCGCGCCTGGCGGTCTGCCGTGGCAGCGGCAATCCGCTGGCTGATCTGACTGGTGCTGTGCTTGCCACGGATTCTGGCGCCGACAATGGCGCAAGCTCCACCGGCTATACCGGGACCTTGCTGGCGCTCGGCATGCTGATCGACAGGCTCGCCGGCAACAGATTCGACTGGACGACTTTGTCACCTGCAGCCGCCACCGTCCTTTCCGGTGCGCAAAGCGCTGCCGGGCAGGCGGCCCGGCTGCTGCAGGGCAGAACATCCATCGACATCGTCGCCGCCGGTGTCGGCTTCGCCAATGCCGGCGAGGCGGCGATGCTGATACGCGAGGCGGTGCGGGTGCCGGCATCGGGATGGGACACGCTGAACTATCTGCACGGGCCGATGGAATCGCAGGATGCGGCGACCGGACTGATCGCCATCGGCGACGGTCGCGAGGTGAAGATCGCGCAGGATCTTGCGGCGCTGGGCTGCTCCTCGGTGCTGGTGACGCGGCGCAGCGATGTCGCTCCAGCCGACAGGCTGGTGGTGATCTCGATTCCCGCGCTCGGCAACGCCATCGCTGATGCCATACTGGAGATCATCGCCATCCAGCTCATTGTCGGCGACATGCAGGACGCGGCCGGCCTCACCGATATCGTGTTCCGCTACCGCCAGACCGATACCAAGCTGAAGCCGTGGTCGCCGACCGAAGTCTGACGTCCTTGTCCGGACATCGCGGAAATTGCCAAACCGGTCAGCAATGAGGCATTGAGGACAGGATATGGCTTTCGAGTCGGGGCAGCGAATGCGCTTTCGCCGACCGGAGACAGGATTTCAGGCAAAGGTCGAACGGCTGAGATGGCGGCTGCGGAAATCCCCAATCTGACCGACAGCGCCCGGGCGGTGCTGCGCCTGCTTGCCTCGCACGGGCCGGTGACGCGGCCAAAGCTCGGCGCCATGCTCGACCTGTCGAAGCCTACCATGTCGGCGGCGGTGTCGGAGCTGAGCGCGCTCGGCCTCGTCGCCTCGCGTGGGATTGAGCGCGGCGCCATTGGCCGCACGGCGACGATCTACGGCATCGGTCCAGGTGCCGGCTACGCGATCGGCATCGATGTCGGCGCCGCCCAGGTGCGCGCCGTCGCCTATTCGATGGATGCGCAGAAGCTGGCGTCGGCGGAAGAACCCATCCCGGAAGCGATAGCCGGCGACGCCGACGCGGTCGGCGCCGTCGTAGAGTCGGTGGCGCGTGCCACCATGGCCAGGGTCGCCAAGAGTTTTCGCGCGCTGCGCGCCATTGCGGTGGCGGTGCCGCGCATCGTCTCCAACAATCGTTTTGACCGGCCCGGCGGGCCGTCCGCCGTGCTTGGCCTGCTGCGGCGCAGTATCAAAGTGCCGATCATCCTGGAAAATAACGTCAATTGCGCGGCCATCGGCGAGATGCATTTTGGCGCCGCGCAAGGCCACCAGACCTTCGCCTTCCTGCAGGTCGGCGTGCGGGTCGGCCTCGGCTTCATCACCGAGGGGCGTTTGTTTCGCGGCGCCGGTGGTGCGGCCGGCGAAATCGGCCGCATGCCGTTTCCATGGTCGGCCAGCGAGACGCCCTATCGTGAAGGGCTCGAACATTATCTCGGCTCGCGGGCGTTGATCGAGCGCTGCCGTGTCGACTGGCCCGCAGGAGAAGGCGTGCCGCCCGACTCGGCCAAGGATCTTTTTGCACGCGCGCTCGAGGGCTCGCCGCCGGCGGTAGTGGCCGTCGCGCGCCATGGCGCCGATATCGGCAGGCTGGCGGCCGGCTGCATCGGCATGCTCGACCCCGGCCTGATCGTGCTCGGCGGCGGTGTCGGCAGAAACCCGCTGATGACGGAAAACGTCGAACGCGTCGCAGCAGAGCTTGCATGGTCAACACCCATCGCTGTCAGTTCCCTGGGGGATGACGGGACCGCGCTCGGTGCCGTGAAGCTGGCAGTTGATTACACTCTCGGGCTGATGCTGCGCGAAGGGCGTCACCCGGCTGTGGTGCTGCCCCCAGCGTCAAACGTGGAGAGTTAGAGGTGGTGTATTGTGGAGCACAGTATCTCGTCGTCGCTGAGCAGTGACTGCTCTTACCTTGCCAAGGAAGCGCCTGATTGACGAGAGAGAGATTGTGCCATGTGGATTTCGCTCATTACGGACTTCGGGAACGTTCGGGGCAGGGATTCAGGTGGTTGGACCGACCGGCGAGGTCCAGGAACTTGCCGTGATAGTCGCCGTCGACCTCCTGGTTGAGGTGCGGCATCAGCCTCGTTTCAGGCGATCATGAGGTCGGCTTCGAAATCCTGCTCGAGAACTGCATCTGCTCGAGGCCCGAAACGGCATCAGGATTGATTGGGACCGCTTGAGCCCTCTGGTTTCTGAGGCGACGCCTATTTCGTCACATCAGGCTGCCGACGCGTCAATGTGGCGCTCGCGATACCGAGGGATATTGCCTACCAGCGTTGATGCACATGGGGCTTGATGTCCTGGTCGTAGACGTCCCGGATCTTGCCCATGAGTTCATCGGACAGCCGCGGGAGGTCCGCGGCTTCAGCGTTGGAACGGGCCTGTGTGGGATTGCGGGCGCCCGGAATGACGACGCTCACCGCGTCGAACATCAAGATCCAGCGCAGCGCGAATTTCGCCATCGTCGTGTTGCCGGAAACCATCGGTCGGATGCGCTCGACCGCCGCCAGGCCTACCTCATAAGGCACGCCCGAAAACGTCTCGCCGACATCGAAGGCCTCGCCGTTGCGGTTGAACAGGCGGTGGTCGGTGGTCTCGAATTTGGTGTCGGCCTTGAACTTGCCCGACAGCAGGCCGCTGGCCAGGGGCACGCGGGCAATGATGGCCACGTCGTGCTTTTTCGCCTGATCGAAGAACAATTCCGCCGGTCGCTGGCGGAAGGCATTGAAGATGATCTGCACGCTGACGACGCCGGGATATTGCATCGCCTTCAGCGCTTCTTCGACGCGCTCGACGCTGACGCCATAATTGCGGATCTTGCCTTGCTCGACCAGCCGGTCGAGGCGCTCGAACACTTCAGGGTGGTAATAGAGGTCGGTCAGTGGGCAATGCAGTTGCACGAGGTCGAGCGTGTCGGCCTCGAGATATTTGAGGCTGCGGTCGACCCAGTCGGCCAGGTTCTTCTGGTTGAAGCCCTCGACCGTTTGTGACGGCAGCCGCTTTCCGGCCTTGGTGGCGATAAACGGCCGCTCACCGCCCCGTTCCTTCATCACCCTGGCGATCAGCTTCTCCGAGCGGCCATCGCCGTAGACGTCCGCCGTGTCGATGAAGGTGACGCCGGCGTCGAGGGCTGCATGCAAGGCGGCCACCGCGTCGTCGTCATTGACCTCGCCCCAGGCGGCGCCGATCGCCCATGAGCCAAAACCGACTTCGCTGACTGATGTGCCGGTGCGGCCGAATTTCCGTGCTTGCATCTTGCTGTTCCTGACTGCGGCTTTGCCGGCAATTCCGGCTCTGCGATTCTGATTTCGGGGAGCCATGGCAATGCGATTGACATCCCTCTCTGTAAGATTTACCAGATTACAGGGTTGTATGACAACCCTGTAAGACTGCAATCATTTGGAGTCGGGAGGATCTCAAATTGAACACCGTTCTTAAAATGGGCGCGGCCCTGTGCCTTGGCGCGCTAGCTCATCCTGCGTGGGCCGAAGACAACATTGTCAAGATCGGCGTCGTAGCCGCCGAATCCGGCTCGTTCGTCTCCGCCGGCCATACGCTGCCGGCGGGCGTCGGCCTCGCCGTCAAGCAGATCAACGATGCCGGCGGCTTCAAGGTCGGCGGCAAAACCTACAAGCTGGAAATGGTCAAGCGCGATGACCGCACCGATATCGCCACTGCAATCGCCGCCACCCAGGAGCTGGTGCGCGACGTGAAGGTGCAGGCGATCTTCGGCTCGGAAACGCATGACTTCACGCTGGCCATGGCCAAGATCACCCAGCCGGCCAAGATCATCCATTTCGCCGGCAATTCGACGTTGGCGAAAATCTTGACACCGGACTCGGTCAAGCCCGGCGGCGAGGATCACTATCTCTTCCAGTCCGAGCCGCAGGAATTCCAGCGCTCCGGATCGACCGCGCGCGGCGTGCTCACCCTGCTCGAGCCGCTACTTGGCTTCAAGCCGAAAAAGTCAGTGATGATCGTCGGCAACGATGCCACCGGCCAGTTCCTGTCATCCTACTACTACAAGGCATTGAAGGCCGAAGGGCAGGACGTGCCGGACATCATCTTCTATCCGCCTGATACCACCGATTTCTCGCCCTTCCTGACGCGGGCCAAGAGCCTCAATCCGGACATTATCCACTTCTGGTACAATGGCGATTCAACGCTGACGGCGCTGCCGCAGGCGCTCGAACTCGGTGCGGCGAAAAGCTACTTCCTGTTCGGCGTTGACCCCGGCATCTGGAAGGAAAAGCAGCTGTCCGCCGATGTGCCGGTGGCGATGAGCTGTGTCCCGGTGTGCTGGGGCGAGTCCTCGAACCCGAAGGCCAAGGCTTATTTCGACGCCTACTTCGCCGCGGGCGCGCCGCATGGCGTGACCTCGTCGGTGTCGCTGCTCTACCACGATTACGTCCACTTCCTCGTCGAAGCCTGGCAGAAGGCCGACAGTTTCGATCCGGACAAGACGGTCGACGCATTGCTGAGCCTCCACCACCAGGGCGTGGTCTCGGATGATTTGACCTTTAACCAGACCCACCAGGTCACCCACGCGACGGAAGTCTGCGCGGCGGCACCCGGCGGCGCCATCTCCTGCGCCATGCAGCAGCCCCCGGCCGAAGCGCCGAAGAGCTGAAGCTTCATCATACCCGAGTTGGCGGAATCCACCGCCAACTCCCTTTCTTGCAAGACAGGCAGGTCTCGATCGCCGTGGATATCTTCATCCAGCAAATCCTCAACGGCCTTTCCATCGCCAGCGTCATCACGCTCATCGCCATTGGCGTGACGCTGATCTTCGGCCTCACCGGCATCATCAATTTCGCTCATGGCGAATTCCTCATGATCGGCGGCATCGTCACTTGGCTCGCCGTCAGCGCGGGCCTCGGCTTTCCCATAGCGGTGGTGCTGGCCATCCTGGCTGTCGGGCTGATGGGCTATGTGCTCGAGCGCGGCCTGTTCCGCTTCACGCTGGAGCGACCGACCAACGGCTTCATCGTCTCGCTCGGCCTCATCGTCGTCCTGCAGCATGTCGTCGTGCTGTGCTGGAACCCCAACCAGAAAAGCATCCCGCGCCCGCTGACCACGGTGTGGGAGGTCGGCGGTGTACGCATCGCTTCTGTGCGCGTCATGGTCATACTGATCACCATCGCCGTGGTGGCGCTGAGCTTCCGCATGATCACCGCGAGCCGCTACGGCCGTGCCTTGCGGGCCAGCGTCGAGGACCGTGACACCGCCGCTTTGATGGGCATTCCGGTGCGCCGCTACATCACCGGCGTCTTCGTGCTCGGCAGCGCGCTGGCCGGCCTTGGTGGCGCGCTTCTGATCGCGCTGTTCCCGATCACGCCGTTCACCGGCGGCACCATGGTGATGAAGGGCTTTGCCGTCGCGCTCATCGGCGGGCTCGGCAACATCTATGGCGCCGTCGCCGCCGGCCTCATCCTCGGCATCGTTGAAGGCTTCAGCGCCGGCTACGGCTTCTCGCAATGGACCGATGCCTACTCCTTCGTCTTGATGATCCTGGTGCTGATCGTGCGCCCGCACGGCCTGTTCGGCGGCACCAGCGGACCGAGGATGGCGTCATGAACGGCGGTGCCACCCTCAAGCCGCTGCGCGCGCTGCTGCCGGTGCTGGTCATCCTGGCGCTGATCGCGCTGGTGCCGCTCGCCTCGCCCTCGAACCGCTTCCTGTCGCTGGCGATTTCGGCCGGCACCAACGTCATCGCGCTTTACGGCCTGTCGGTTCTGTTCGGCCAGACCGGCATCCTGTCGATGGGGCATGCGGCGCTGGTCGGTGTCGGTGCCTACGGGGCGGCGATCCTCGCGCGGGACTTCGGCGTCGGCTTCTGGACGGCACTGCCGGTGGCCGCCCTGGCAAGTGCCGTCTTCGCCATGATCGTCGGCATTCCCTCGCTGCGCGTCGGCGGCCATCACTTCGTCATCATGACCTTCGCTTTCGGCCAATTGCTCGCCATTGTGCTCACCAATGGCGGCGACTATACCGGTGCCGCCACGGGGCTCGACATCGCCGGTCCGGTCACCCTGTTCGGCGCCGACATGAGCGATTTGACGCGCTACTATCTGATGGTGGTGGCTTTCGTCACGGCAGCGGCGGTGGCGAGCTGGGCGATCATCCACTCCTCCTATGGCCGCACGCTGCGCGCCATCCGGGAGAACCAAAAGCTGGCCGCCTCGCTCGGCATCAATGTCGGCCGCCACAAGATCGGCGCCTTCGTCGTCAGCGGCGTCTTTGCCGGCATCTCCGGCGTGCTGTTGGCCTATTTCCTCGGCCACATCTCGCCCTCGCAATTCTCGTCTTTCCCCAGCATCTACCTGGCGCTGATGGTGATGATCGGCGGGGCAAGGCTGATCGAGGGCCCGCTGGCCGGCGGCATCCTCGTCGCCTTCCTGCCGGAAGTGCTCAACCTCGATCCGGTGCAGTCGCGCATCGTCTACGGCGTCTGCCTGATCGCAGTCATCATGCTTTTGCCCGATGGCCTGATCGGCGGTGTCGTGCGGGCGCTTCGCTCGATGTTGGCGGGCAATCCGAAGCGGGAGACGAAAGAGCGCGATACCGCCCCCTCGGAGGCACGGCGGTGAGCCCGATCCTGGCGATCAGCGGCCTGAGCAAGCAGTTCGGCGGTGTCACGGCACTTGGCGGCGTCGACCTCGCCGTCGAAGAAGGCGAAATCCTCGGCGTCGTCGGTCCCAACGGGTCGGGCAAGACGACTTTGTTCAACGTCGTCACCGGCGTTCATAAGCCCAGCGCCGGCAGCGTGCTGTTTCGCGGGAGCGACATCACCGGTCTCAAGCCGCATGCCATATCGCGAGCCGGGATCGGCTACACCTTTCAGCAAGCGATGGCCTTTGCCGGCCTCGGGGTGCTGGAGAATGTCCAGATCGCTGGCGAACATGCGAGGGCAGGCGGCACTGCCAATCCGTGGCCGACACCAGAGGCCCTGCTCGACTTCGTCGGCCTGAAGGCGCTTGCCGGCGAGAAAGCCGGCGTGCTGCCGTTCGGCAGCCTGCGCCTGCTCGGCCTGGCGCTGGCGCTGGCCACGCGGCCGTCGCTGCTTCTGCTTGATGAACCCGCCGCCGGCCTCAACGACCGCGAAACCTCTGCCCTTGTCGGCCTTGTTCGCCAGTTGCCGGGCCATGGCATCACGGTCTGCGTCATCGACCACGACATGAAGCTGATGCAGATGCTGTGCCGGCGCCTTGCCGTGCTCGACTTCGGCTCCAAGATCGCCGACGGGCCGACCGAAAAGGTGCTTGCCGATCCCAAGGTGCTGGACGTCTACCTCGGAGGCGATCTGTGAACCTGCTCGCCGTCTCCGATGTCGTCACCGGCTATGGGCCGACCATCGTCAACCGTGGCGTCTCGCTGACATTGGCCGAAGGCGAAATCGTCACCATCCTCGGACCCAATGGCGCCGGCAAGTCGACGCTGCTCAAGGCTATCGCCGGGCTGATCAAACCCCGCTCGGGCAACATCGCTTTCGACGGCGCCGACGTCACCGGGTCCGCCGCCGATGTGATGGCCAGGCGCGGCGTCGTGCTGGTGCCGGAGGGCAGAAAAATCTTCGTCGAGATGACGGTCGAGGAGAATTTGCGCCTCGGCGCCTATGCGCGCCGCGACGAGGCGGCCGTCGAGGCCGACTTCCAGACCATGCTTGCCTTCTTTCCGATCCTCGCCACCAAGCGCCGCGACCGGGGCGGCTCGCTGAGCGGCGGCCAGCAGCAGATGCTGGCGATCGCGCGCGGGCTGATGACGCGGCCGCGCGTGCTCTTGCTCGACGAGCCGTCGCTCGGCCTGTCGCCGCTGCTGGTCAAGGAGATCAAGGCGATCATCCTCGATATCGGCGGGCGCTTCGGCGCTTCGGTGCTGCTGGTCGAACAGAATGCCGGCCTGGCGCTCGCGGTCGCCGCGCGCGGCTACCTCATGCAGAACGGCCGCATCGTCGTCTCCGGGCCGATCGCCGAATTGCGCGACATGTCGCTGATGCGCGAACTCTATCTCGGCGGTGTGGCAGGGGCGCCCGCATGAGCGCGCAGTCAGTCGTGGCTTGCCCCTTATTCGTGAACAGCTTTGTCGCGCAAATCTTCGAAGCGAGCATAGCTCTTGGTCAAATGGTTGCGCATGGCGCGCCGCGCCGCGTTGACATCCCTGGCTTCGATCGCGGCAAGGATGGCGCGATGCTCGCGCTGCATGCGGTTGAGGTATTTTTCCCGCTCGGCTTCGGTCATCCGGTCGAGCCGCGTCCATTGG
Source organism: Mesorhizobium sp. Primo-A (assembly GCF_003997175.1). Lineage (NCBI taxonomy): Bacteria > Pseudomonadati > Pseudomonadota > Alphaproteobacteria > Hyphomicrobiales > Phyllobacteriaceae > Mesorhizobium > Mesorhizobium sp. Primo-A. Next base: position 877 of record NZ_RZTG01000037.1, on the reverse strand, counting down.
CGCGGGATCATGGCGCTGCCGAACGTGTCGAACAGCCGGGTGAAATTGGGGTTCTGCGTTGCCGCGAGAATGGCGCGGTGGAAACCAAAGTCCTCTTCCGAGCCGGAGCCGCCGGCACGCACCGCCGCTTCCAGCGCATCCAGCCGCGCGCTCATCTGGCCGAGCGCCGCTTCGCTGCGCCGCTCGGCCGCAAGGCCGGTCGCTTCGACCTCGATGCCCATGCGCAGTTCCAGCACGCGCAGCACCTCGTCGATCGATTCGAGATCGTCGGGCAGGATCGAAAAGGTCCGTGGCAGCGGGTCCTTGGCGACGAAGGCGCCGAGCCCCTGACGTGTGGTGATCAGTCCCCGCGCGCGCAGTGCCGCCAGCGCCTCGCGCACCACGGTGCGGCTCACACCGGTGGCGGCGACGATCTCCTGCTCGGTCGGCAGCCGCTGGCCCGGCGCAAGATCGCCGGATTCAATCTGCGCGATCAGCGTGTTGACGAGCCCGGTCCGCAGATTGGGCGCCTGCGGTATGGCATCGAAAAGCAGGATTTCCGCCATCGCGCGGGCTCCGGTCCGAGTCTTCGGAAAGGCCGTTTCTTGTTCGAAGGCCGATTCTTGTTCGAAGCATTGCATCGACAGGTGCCCGCCGCAAGGTGACGAAAGTTGAGCCCGCCGGCACGGGCCAAAGGAGGATTTTATGAAAGAACGCATTGGCTTCATCGGCTTGGGCAGCATGGGCGCCGGGCGGCGGTGCGCAACGGCTTTGCCACTGCGGTCACGACAGGCCATGGCGAGAAGTTCGTGCCGGCGCTGTCGGATATTGTCGCGGGGTTGAATGGGGTGTCGCTGGTGGGTCCACCGTGGGCGTGAAATCGCATGGGGCTCTGGGG
>NZ_RZTG01000036.1:0-12677 GCF_003997175.1 Mesorhizobium sp. Primo-A | reverse complement strand
TCCGCGCAATCACGGTCTGCGGCGACCGCGCCGCGCTTTTCATAATTAATTACAGGAAATCGGAAAAGAAACCATATGACCCTGTTGTCGTGCGGATGGTCCGGTCCCTGAAGGCACAGGGCTGCTAAGTGGGGGGTGGGCAACGCGGACTGCTGCGCCCTGAGCTGCGGCCGCGTGATCCGCACGCTCAGGCAGTCGGCCTTGCGGCTGTTTCCAAATGGTGCATCCCAGACGTGGGAAGACGACGCGGAGAGCATCTCCCGACCGCTTCTTTCAACGGAGGGGCGATCATTTCCATTACTATCGCCGTGTGCTCAGAGGGGTCAGAGACGAGAGCTGCGTGTTCGTGCGCCGCGCCCTCGACACCACTGACCGTATAAAATCCCGCACGCCAGAGATTTTCGCGAGGCTGCTGACGATGCCTTGTAGGCATCGTTGATGCTGGGCGAAATCCACAAGCAGCGCGTGTCCGATACCGCCCATGCCGTGTCTCTGGATTTGTTTATCAGCCTCTCGCAGAGATATTGGTCGCCGAGCTCCTCGGCACGATCCTGCGGACTAGCCGAGAGCACGATAGGCGAGCCTGCCAAATCACCATCTGTTGACGCGGTCGGCGACCGTCGAGAACAATACACACTGTCTATTCACTGCGCGCCACTCGTTCGAAGACCGCATGAAGAACGGTAGGCTCGGCGAGGAGCTTCGGCGCATGTTGATGGGCTACCCGATCTACCGGCCGAAATATGGCGAGGACGGCGACATGAAGATGTGGCAACAGGAACTATGAAGATCGTGTGGCCGCTCGATCCTGGGACCGTATGACCCGCTGACGCACTGCGGCAAGACGTTCTTCCTTCGCCCAGTGGTCCTGCAAGGCGCGTTCCAAGTGGTCGTATAACGGGAGCCATGCCTCACCATGGTCACCTCGTGCCACAATGATTTCGGCGACGCGGTCGAGTACTCGCTCAATCCGCTGTGCCGTGACTGGTCGAGGCGTGGGCGAGTATCGCCTCACGGCTTCGCCCGTCCGCAAGGCCATGAATGCACCATGCCTTATGTGTAGCGGACTTTTTTGGTGCAGTGAAGGCCTGCATTCGGCTTGAGCTGCAATCGGCGGCTGCGGCTTGCAGATGTGAAAGGCTCTTTGCTCATCGGGGTTGGCAGCGGGAGGGCGATCGTCCGCAGCCCCCGAATACGATAGCGCGAGTTGCCGGCGCAGCCCGTCCGTCATCTGGTCAACCGAGCCTCTCCTCCTCGTGAGCGCGTGGCAGATTTGTTTGCTTCGGCGGCGTGATTGCCGCCGCAGAGAGTTTTAACGGTTAGTTCGTGTGCACTGCCAATCTTCGGCCCTGTCATCCAAGACGGCGCCAAGGGAACGTCTTCGATCACACCCACCCTGCGTGCCCAGGTCGCAAACGCCTTGTGCGCGGCCTCGACCGACTTGCGACCATCATACGCCGAGTAGCATGTATCACAGGCCGCTCCGTGGAGAAGGCCACGCCTTTCGACCGGCCATTCTTCCAGAAATTCTATGGCATCCATGACGCAACCGATCTTTTTGAGGACGAAACTGTCATCTCGCACGAAAATCGGCTGTTTGAACGTAGCGCTCTCCATCGTGACCTCCCTTCAAGCCCTAAAGCGGCGCTTGTGTCTCTTCGGGTGACGCAGGATGATTCCTCGGCAAAACATGCCGGTCTGCGTGACGCCTTCGGCACAGAGAGGATATTGGAAATGGCTCTTTTCAGTTCAAGAGAGAATTGGCCGGCCGAGCCCAGCAGCCTCTTGGCAATTGGCACCTCATCCCGCTGCCAGCGCGTCTGTCCGCGAGGCCCTCGGCCCACCAACCTGCACGTCGGCGATCTTGCCGTCGCGTAGCAAGGCCTCTAACCGGCGTAGCAGTGTAGATTGACTGGAAGAGCATCAGCGCAGCGAAGGCGGCGTTGTGTTTTCCTTTACTCATGTCCATTGCGGCCACTCCACACAGCGCGGGATGTAGTCGTCAAACCGGAGGGCATCAATTCTGGCACGTCAACGCCTTCATCGCCGCCGGCATCGTCTCGCGAAAAAAAGAGCGGGCCCGGAAGAGTCGGACCCGCCAGCGGCTATGATCAGGCTGCAGAGAGCGGTCGGTCATTCGCGAGCCAAAGGCTGGCTGCTGCCAGGGCAGCAACCACAGCGCCAGCGATGGCGTGCGACCACATTGCTGCCGCCAGGCCGGCAAAGCCAAGCACCCAAGGTGCGGCCACAATCCACAGGCCGACGACAAGGTTCGCCCATTCCTCATATTTGTGGAACGCCACCAACGCGCGCGCTGCGATCAGAACGGTGATTACGCCCGCGATGAAGGCGTGCCAGACGGCAACAGCATCGGCAGCATAGCCAAGGAGCCAAGGCGAGAGCGCCAGCGCGATGCCGGCAAGGATGTTTACGACATCGAGCGCCGGCCTGCTGCTGTCGGAAGCGAGATTCTTCAACATCGTCATTCTCCTTTCCTGCGTTTCAGTACGTCAATGTACCGCCCTTGAGTCGAGGGCGGGTGCGGCAGCGGGCCTGTTCGGCCCGATGCCGCAAAGCTTCCTGGGTCCGGATTTGAAACGGGCGCAGTCCTTCGGCGAGATCGGCTCAGTCAGGAGGAAGGGTTCGATCTCCCGAGGTTCGAACGCATTGCCGGCGATCTCACTCAATGCGAGATGCAGCCGGCTCTTCGGCCTGGCCGCCAGCCGGGGCGCTGCGCCGCGCGCCAGTGCGCGCGCCCGCCCTGCTGCCGCGACCGCAAGCGCGAAGGGGTTCGGGATGGTCCGTTGGGCGTCTAAGACGATCAGTGGGTCCATTCTTGCCTCCAATCATGCGGCTATCCGGGATCGTACCGGGCTGAGCCGAGTCTGGAATCTCTGGGTACTGCCCTCCAAGGCCAGCAGAGCGAGCTCAACCTCGTCCAATCGCGTCGGACGTGCATTTTCCGGCATGCCTTCAGCGGTGGCCAAGTCGATCAGGTACTCGTTCCAGGCCCAGTTCTTGAGCACGGCACGTTTCTCGTCGGGTGCGAGTACCGGGTCATCCACCACCTCCATCGGACAGGCGTAGAATGTCTCGGGCTCGGAAAGCGCCGTCTGTATGTGCGCTGCCTGTGCACCAGCGCCATAGTTGTGGCTTGCCTGGAGCCATGCCAATTGTAGCCGTTGCCAAACCACGTCGGAAAAGGCGTGCCTCTCCTCCGATGCTTGCCTGTTGCTGACCTTGGCCTGAGAGCCAGAAGATGGAGCCTGCACCACGTAGCTGAGGCCTTGGCGCTCCGCATAACGGATCGCCGCCTCCAGCGTCGGAAAATCCAGTCGAACCTGGGTCAGGGTGTCCCGGCCGCCCGTATAGCCCATCAGCGGCTCGATGAACGGGGCTGTGCGAGGTTCGAAGATCAATCGCCAGTCCTTGCGGGGCTTTGCCGAGGTCATGGCCGAGCGGCATGGCTGGTAGATCCGTCCCGTCACGCCGTCCGGAAACACTGACCGCCCCATTGACAAAGCCGGCTCGTCGACACGAGACCGATTGTCATTGTCCGGCCGGCCGGAGGTCCTGGTTGGGCTTCTGATGTCGCTGCTTTGAACTGTCTCCATTGTCTGTCCCTCCTATCATGAAGGGTGGTACGAGCAGCGGCCGTTACGGCCGCTGCTCATACTGCCGTGCGTCAGTTCTTGCCGTTGATTGCGATCCGCTTGGCCTTCGCCTGCGCCCGCTCGGTCTTGGGCAAGGTCACGGTCAGCACCCCGTTCTTGAAGGCGGCGTTGACCTTGTCTTCCTCGACCTCGTAGCCGAGCGGAATGAGGCGCTCGAAGCGACCGTAGAAGCGCTCGGAGAACTGCCGGTCTTTGTCCTCGGTCTCGGAACGCTTCTCGCCTTTAAGCTTGAGCGCCCCGTTGTCCAGCAGGACTTCTATGTCGCTCTCGTCCAGGCCGGGTATTTCCGCCGTGACGCGGACTTCCTTGTCCGTGTCGGAAATTTCGACGCTGGGCCAAGTGGCGGCAAAAGAGGGACTGAAGGCCGGCAGTCTGGCGCCGAAGCTGCGGAAGGCGTCATCGAACAGCCGGTTTACCTCCCGGTGGAGGGAGACGAAGGGGTCTCGATCTCCATCAGGGAAGAGACTGGGCGCCGAGTTTCCGTTGCCCCGGCCCCATGGGATCAAGTCACGTACGCTCATTGTCTTTCTCCTTTCGTAGGTCTGTGAGCCGGGCCGGACGCCCGGCTCAAGCGATGCCTTCATCGTGGATTGCTCAGGCCGCCAGCTTCTCGGTCTCGACCTTGGGGGCTTCGATCTTCGGCATGGGAGCCCCGCTGGAGATCTCGACCTTGCGCGGTTTCATCTCCTCGGGAACCTCGCGCTTGAGATCGATGCTCAGCAGCCCGTTCTCAAGGCTGGCGCCAGCAACTTTGACATGATCGGCCAGTTCGAACCGACGCTCGAAAGCGCGCCCGTTGATGCCGCGGTAGAGATACTGGCCGTTCTCATCGCCGGATTGCGACCCGCTCACGACCAGCATGTTGGGCTGGTGAGTGATGGTCAGCTGGTCCTGCGAGAAACCGGCGACCGCCATCGTGATGCGATAGTCATCATCATCAACCTTGGCGATATCGTAGGGCGGCCAGTTGTCGAACGAGGCCACACGGCTCGCATTTTCAAGCATGTCGACCATGCGGTCGAAGCCGATGCTGGACCGGTACAGGGGGGTAAAATCGAGGTTCATAACCACATCCTCCTTTGAGCAACATGGATCATAGGAGGCGCCAAGAGCCTTGCCGCCTCCTGGTCTTGCCGGCCCCATCAGGCGACCGGCGACCATCAATTTAGAATCGCGACTTGCACCTTCAAGAGGTATTAGGAAAATTTTCAGCGGCAATCCGGGCGAAACGCACCCATGCCACCCCCCGCCGGCGGGGTCACTCGCCGACGGGTCAATGGTTCACGAACAATCAGGTCGCGCTTAAATCCGATCGATGAATGGCACGAACCCGGCCAACATCGCGCTGTCACTGCCATCAGGACCGGCAAGCTCGTCCGATTGATCCAATTGTTGCAATGCATCCATGATCGCATCGAAGCTGACTGGTTCACCCGCCCCCGGCAGCATGCGAAGCGCTGGCACGGATTCTAACGCGCAGGCATCCGACGCCCATGACGAAAGGATGGCGCGCTTCTCCTGACCGTCCAGGGCAACGTCGGCCAAAACGTCGTGGGGATGTTTGAAATGCCGTGCCGGATGCAGCAATCGGTCCAGAAAAACATCGGGGGCCACGGGTTCAATCGAGGCAAAATGGGTCGAAATGGCTGCTTCCATTGATGGTCCTCCGCTTCAGACAATCTCCTGCGTGTTTGAGTTTGGCGGCTCTCGCGATTCCCGCCAGACGAAATTTTGGGACGTCTCAAGCAAGTTTCAATGGCTTGGCACGGGTCACATTTCCCGTGGTCAACGCCTTAGAACCATTTTATCCAGCCGGTGAAACAATCGGCGAGAATCTCAGTTCTGACGTCGGGCGAAAATCAAGGACCCGAATCCGGCAGGAGAACCAGTCATGTCTTACCTCTCTAGGAACTTGTGCATTGGCTTGATCACAGGAGCCCTGATGCTCTCGACTGGCGGCCTTGCTCCGGCCACCGCACAGGAAATTCCGAACGACTTCAGCGCAATCGTGCGTCAGAAGCTGCCCGCGGTTGTCGCCATCACGACCAGGCAGATCATCCAGGATCAAACGACGCTCAACGACTTTCCCAATCCCTTCGACGGAGGAGGGCGTATCCAGCCCCAGGTGCGGGAAGCACTCGGCTCCGGCTTTGTGATCAGTCCCGAAGGCTATATCGTCACCAATAACCATGTCGTCGCCGACGCAACTGAGATTCACGTCGTGTTCTCCGACAAGGAGACGGCGCCCGCCCGGGTGGTGGGCCGCGATCCGGCAACCGACATCGCGGTATTGAAAGTCGAGCCTCCGCCCAACATGACGGCGACGGCCTGGGGGGATTCGGACGCGATGCAACCAGGGGCCTGGACCATCGCCATCGGCAGTCCCTTCGGCCTCGGGGGCACGGTCACTGTTGGCGTCCTTTCTGCCCGCTCTCGCGATATCCAGGCCGGTCCTTACGACGATTTCCTGCAAACTGACGCCTCGATCAACAGAGGTAACTCGGGAGGTCCTTTGTTCAACGCGCGCGGCGAAGTCATCGGAGTCAACACGGCAATCGTGTCGCCGTCAGGCGGTAGCATAGGCATTGGGTTCGCGGTGCCCTCGCGCACAGCTCGGACTATCGTCGACCAACTGATCAGCACTGGCCGCATCGAGCGCGGCTTCATCGGCGTGCGTCTTCAGGAGATCACGCCCTCCATCGCCGAGGCGCTCGGAATGCCGGGCGCCAAGGGAGCGCTGGTTGCCTCGGTCGAGGCTGGCAGCCCGGCGCAGAAAGCGGGAATCCAGGCCGGCGACGTGATAACCCGGTTCAACGCCAAGGACATCCAAGGCGTCCATGACCTGACGCTGGCGGCAGCAAGCCAGAAGCCGGGATCGAAAGTCACCGTAACAACGAACCGGGGCGGCACAAACCAGGAATTGTCGCTGACTGTCGATCGACGCAGGGATCAGGAGGAACAGACCGGTGCCATTCCAAGCCTGGGGACTGAGGACCAGCGCCTTGGTATGTCGCTGAGCGCCATTCCGGACGAAGCGCGCCAGCAACTCGGCCTGCAGGCCGACACCACGGGCGTGTTCGTCCAGGATGTCGCTCCCAACAGTCCTGCGGCCGAAAGCGGCATCCGGCCCGGCGACGTCATCGTGTCGGCCAACAACCGAAACATGACCCAGCCGTCTGACGTCCGCGAGGAATGGGCGAAATCCCGTCAGCAGAAAAAGCCAGTGTTGTTCCGTATCGACCGGCAGGGACAATCGCTTTTCGTTGCTGTGGCAAACTCCTGACTGACAGGCCAGACGGCGTCGCGATCTGTGCTGCTGGGCTGGCCCCCTACCGGAGCGCACCAGAGTTGTGAAGCTGATGAGCGGTATGTTTGAAGTGGCGGTCCGGCTCAACATGCGGCTGCGGGAACTGCTCTGCGGCTTTGCGCGCACGGTCGGCGACTCCGGTCGGCGAGGCGAAAGTCCTTACGTTTCGGCGCATCCGGCGACCACACAGGTGGACAACAAAAGCCTGCGATCCGCTTCTGAGCGCGTGTGCTTTTATCGATGTAAGGAACTTCGCGCCACAGGTTTAGACTAGCGATCTCTGGCGTGTGAACGCAAGAGAAGTGGGCGATCTCCAAATCGGCTGTGTGATCAATGCTGTAGCGTTATCCAGTGGCCGACTGAGCCGCACGAGGCCTGTGATGCCTGCTACTCGGCTACGATGGTCGGGAGTCTGGAGCCCACGCGCAAGACCTATGACTGAACTGAAACGGGCACAAAGGTCGGTTTCACCGAGAAAGTGTCTGCAACGCTGCCGTGGATGACAAGACCGAATTGCACATTCGATGGGTTTGCTGATTTACTCCAGACGGGTGCCCGGTTCAGCCGGGTCGTCCTCGTCGGGCTTAAGCAGGTCAATAAGCGCGGCCGCTCGTGTTCCCGGAAGCGGGCGCCCCTGTCCCATTAACGCCTCGTCAGCAAAAGCCCATGCCCATGCCTCTCTCAATTCCTCGATCGACGCACCCGTTGCGATGATCTCCGCAACCGTAATATCGTCGGCTGATCCAATGACGGAGAGAACTTCTTGCCGTGTCATCGTTTGACCGCGTTCTGACTACAACTGAACTAGATGGAGATTTCATGGAGCACTTGCAACCGATCTAATGAGGGCTGTCGCAGGATTCCCTTGCGCAAGATCAGGGGCTGCGCAATGGGCGCCCTTCACCTAGCCAAACGCGCGCCACATAGGGCGCAGGGCGCAGAAATCGACGGAGCCCATGCGCTCGGCATTTGCGAAGACCCGGCAAGTCATCCAGATGATCGCCATCACTGAGGCCACTTGGTGGAACTCCTCCTGGATCATCCACGCAGCCGGAATCGGCCATGGGTGTTCTCAACAACCCGGAAACTCGGCCACGCACGGCCTATGCCCCAAGGCTGCCCGGCCGAATATGTTTGCGCGCGGATAACTCCGGTCTGTGAAGCAGCACCCTGTTGCGGCCCGTCTGCTTGGCAAGGTAAAGTGCGGCATCCGCCCGTTGCTGTAACTGCTCCGGCGAGATCGCCTCAGCGGTCTGAACGGCAACTCCAATGCTCAGGGTGACCCAGCGCGACACACGGGATCCAGGGTTGGGCAAAGCGGCAGCCTCGACGCTCTTACGCATTCGTTCAGCCACAGCGGCGGCCTCTTCCTCGTTCACCCCGGGCAGGAGCACGAGGAATTCTTCGCCGCCATAACGGGCAACGTGATCGCGATCACGCCTCACGTTTTCCTTCAAGATAGTTGCGACCTTTACCAAACACCGATCTCCCTCCGCATGGCCGAGGTGGTCGTTTAGCTTCTTGAAGTTGTCAATGTCGCACATCAGCATCGCGGCACCGGCAAGGCAACGTTTGTCGCTTCCCCATAGGCGCTCGAGTGTTTCCGTCATCCAGCGACGGTTGGAGATGCCGGTGAGTGGATCGGTCCTCGCCAGGAGTACCAGTCGATCATTCGCTTTCGCCAGTTGGGCGACCCTGCGTCGGTCGCGAAGCTCAAACAGGAAAGTCTTTTGAGCGAGAATTGTCATGATGCGCCGCGCGGCCACCGTTGCAAAGATACCGCTGGCGAAGAACAGCGTTCCAGCTACTGCACTCCCATGCGCGATGGCCGGGTTCTGCAGTTGAAGCATGAGATAAAGTCCGAGCGCCAGCGCAGCGATCGTCATCGTCCAGGCCAAGGGGATCCCGAAGATGATGATGGCTGTGATGGCCACGAACAACATGACGTTCAATTGCCGTTCGTAGAACTCGCCACCAGCGCTTGCTCCGACCAATGCGACTGACAACAAGATAAGGAACATGCCTGCGATCAGCGAGGCTCCTTGGAGCCAAGGCGCCTGCGGTTTGCGCCAAACAAGGACCACGGCCAACGCGACGGGCGGGATGATGGCGCCGGGCAGGAGCATGGACTGCGCTACGCCCCATGGAAGCAACGCCGCGTTCAATGCCAACGTCAGCACATCCAAAAATGCCACCCAGATCATCCACGCGCGGATGATTTTCGCCGTTTGCGACCAGACACGTGCTCGAAATAGGCGTTCGATCTCGCCACCCAGGCTGATTTCGCGCGTACGGCGCGCCAGAAGCCGGTCGACCTCAGCGGCTAGGGCAGGATCATCCTGCACATCGGGGGGCATCAGATCTGACAAGTCGATAGGCCCTACGCTGCTTTCTCCTGAATATCTATCCAAGCCATAGGCGGTCGGCGGTGGGCAAGCATGTCAACTTACCCTGAAGATTTGATTTATAGCTGCGATTTGCGAACAATCAGTCCCAAACCATCCGATGCTCGATGCGTAGCCGAATTAACCTTTGTAATTGCGGTGGCGCTGCACCGCTGTTATCCACGCCCCGCCGCTGGGCTCGGCGAAATGTTCCGAGAGCTTCTGAAGTTGAGCGCGTGAAGGAACGGGTGATGCCGATTCTTGTCATGTCGACCTTTCGAGTATTGCCTGCAGACCAACAGGATGGATTTGGCCATGAAAGGAAGCCGACCGGTTATTTCGTTGTTGGATTTCGACATCCTCTCCCGGGCTCTTACGTCAGCCATCAGGGAGAGCCCGGAATCCGATTCGATGGTCCAGGCCCGCGAGCTTGTGTGCCTATACACCGGGAAAAAGTCAGCCGACCAAAATTTGATCGCGGCCTTGCTTCACGCCAGTCGCGCCCAGCTGGACGTGGAAGCATCCAAGACCAATCGCCCGGCAAGAATTGACTGAGTGCCTGCATCTGCTCGACGTGACCTCTCACCGGGTTGTCTCCTCGACGGAGCTACGTCCGAGACGAAGCCCAAAGGCGCGACCGACTAGGACGAATATCCTGACCGCGACACGATAGCCAGCAGGTCACCGAATGGACCTTTGGAAGTCATGGCAGCGGGTTGGACTTCGATCGAGATAGCCGAGGCCATCGAGCGCCGTGGCCGACCGTCGTGGGCGCGAGGAAAGCGCCGCTCTAGATCCCTGCTGCTCGCACGAGCATTTTTACCCCAGGGCCATAAATTTTGCACTGATCTGAGGAACACGCATCTGCAGTCGAAGGTCGGGATGTGCTTGGTGAGGACGACTCCCTCCTTGAAAGGACCAAGCTCTGGTGCGAGGGCCAGCCTCCGGTTCCGAGACCCGGTTGCGGGCGTATGCAATGCAAGCAAGCGTTAAGTTTTTCTGCAGGCCTGGAACCTCTCTCTGAAATCGAAATTGGGTCTGCAGCTTGGCTCCCGGGCCAGGTCTCAAAGCAGGGCCCGCCGCCGTTTGTGTCCTCAGTGGCGGGCCCACTTCGTTTCCGCTCAACGCTACATTGCGATTGACTAAAGCAACGAACATCCAATGAACGCAATCTCACATGGCATCGATCCATGGCCAGGTCGGCACGATCATTTTTTGGGTGACGGTGACCACGCCGACCAGTTGGTCACAAGGAGTGACCAAACGACGAGACCTGTAGCTACGGGCACAACGGCAATCCGGCCCTCCGCGATTTGTCGCGTCGGGTGGTCTTTCCTCCCGATTGCCGCAGCGTCGCAGTGCGACGAGCCGGTGAGATTGGCCGAAGGCCTGACGCCGGAAACGCGCGAGCGCGCTAAAACTACTGGGTGATGCGCGGTGATGGTGGGATGCTATCTTTAACTATGCCGATTTGCGGCTCTTGGCCTTTGGCCGGTCTTGGCCGATGCCTTCCTTGGCGAGGCTCTTTCGAAGAACCGAGGCCAGCTCGACCACGTTCTCCTGAGGCTTTGGCGCCGGTTTCGGAGGCTTTTTGCCCTTTCGCTTGGCGTCGATCATGGCAATCAACGCATCTTCATAGGTGTCCTCGAATTTCGAGGGATCAAACTTCGTCACCTTCTTGTCGATAAGGAGGCCCGCGATTTCGAGCAAATCCGAATCGTATTTTGGGCTTCTCACGTCATTAAAGACGGTGTCTTCCGATGTCATCTCATTGTGGGTGCGCAACTCGGTCAGCAGCATTCCTTTTTCAAACGGCTGTATCAATACTTCGCGGCCGCGCTGATAGAGTACGACGCAGGAACGTGCCGCGACGCGCTTCTTGGCCATCGCATCGCGCAGGACGGCAAAGGCCTCAAGGGAAGCGCCATCTGCCGGGATCAAGTAGTAGGGCTTTTCGAGATAGCGCGTGTCGATCTCGGCAACCGGAACAAAGGAATCGACATCAAGCGTATGCTGGGACGTCAGTTTCAGTTTCTTGATCTCGTCCGGCTCGACGTGGATGAAATCGCCCTTGTCCGCCTCATAGCCTTTGATCTGATCCTCGGCTTCGACAACATCGCCGGTGCCTTCGTCGACATAGGCACTCTTCACGGGTAAACCGTCGCTGCGGTTCAAAATCTTGAAGTGGATTTTCGATGCCTCGCTGGTGGCACCCACTATCTTGACCCCGCACGACACGGAACCGACCCTCAGAAAACCCTTCCAGACCGCGCGTGGCGCCACCATGCCGTTTCTCCTAGACGTCGACTTCCGCACAACGCCAGGCACACGGTTCTGTTCCGCGTCATGGGCAGCACCTTGTCGCAAGCTTATTCCTCACGGTAGTCCAGCAGCTTGGCGTGGCGGAGCCTTTCCTCGCCCTTCAGGAACCGCACGCGACCGACCAGACCAGGCTTAAGCCATTCGGCCTTTTCTTTCTTGAGACCGATAGGCACTGGTCCGCCGACCTTCCCTTGCACGCGATCCCAAAGTCGCTGGCGCTTGTCAGCTTTAAACGCAACGAAAGCGCCGCCGGCATAGCGGCCCTTGTCGGCCATGAGCACCATTGCGGGCTTTCCAGCCTCGCGCTGCACGCCAATAATGTCCATTTCCTTTTCGGCATAGCATTTGATCTTTCGCCAGTTCATCGTCGGCCCGCTGCGATAGACGCTGTCCTTGCGCTTCGAGACCATGCCCTCCAACCCCGCCCTGTCGACCAGGTGATAAACCGCGTCACCGGTGCCGGGCATGGCTTTGCTGACCTGAATGCGGCCGACGGCTGGAATCAGTTCCTGCAGGATCTGGCGGCGGTCTTCCACCGGCATGTTGCGCAAATCATGCCCGTTCAGGTGCAGGAGGTCGAATGCCACCAAATACAGATCGCGCGACGGCTTACGACGGGTGACGGCTGACTGCAGGGCCTGGAAGTCGGACAGGCCGGCCTCGTTGACCGTGATTGTCTCGCCGTCGATGATGAAACTTTCCGCCTCGATCGCCTCCGCCTCTCCGGCAAGTTCGATATAGCGGCCGGTCCAGTCGTAACCGTTCTTGGTGAACAGCCGGATCCCGTTTTCATCCTTGATGATTTGGGTCCGATACCCGTCGAACTTGATCTCATGGAGCCATTCGTCGCCCTGCGGTGGCGTCTCGACCAGCTCGGGCTCCATGGGCTTGATGAACTTCAGACGCATGCGCTGACTCGCATAGTGCGATTCAATTAGCGCTCGCTAAAATGGTTCCGGAACATTTTAGACGAATTGAATGTTTGATGGT
>NZ_RZTG01000035.1:0-13840 GCF_003997175.1 Mesorhizobium sp. Primo-A | reverse complement strand
TTTTTCCTCCGGCGGTGATTTTCGTCGCCATGACAAAACTGTCTGACCTTGGACCTCGCATCCCCCGCAACGGGGGTAATTGCATTCGCGAAAAGGACCGCTTCTACGCGTGTCCATCTTGCGGCCAGAAAGTCGATCAGACCGATTTGCGGCAAGTCATGTGGCACGAACGGCCTGGCCACGAGCCGCTGGAGCCGGAAGACAGCGCGACGATAATCAAGTTCCCGGAGCCCCGGAAATAGCGATCAGTCGCATGTGACCCGCCGTCCATCGAGACAGCGGGCGCGACTTCCCCCCTCGCAAAAATCAAAGGAACAAAGGTCAGATCTCGCAGTTGTGCGATCACCTGGGAGGGAACGATGTTGCATCACGAAATCGGCACTGTTTCGGACTGGTCGAAGTTGGTGGCGGACGATCCTCTCATCGCCGCCGATATCGCCCAGCGTCTTTCTGTGCTAGCGTGCAATGACAAGTCTACCGCTGCCCACGTCCAGTCGCCCAGCGCCGTGAGATTTCGAGGTTCCGACCTCACCAGCGCAGCACCCACCGAGTATCCGCGGCCGATTGTGCTTCTAGCGACCATCTGTGGGTCGACGGCCGTGGGTATAACGCTGCTTCTGGCGGCGGCGGTTTGAGCCACGGGACCTGATGCCGCTCCCCCAGACACTGTCTTCGATTGAGATGACGCTCGAATGTCCGGCATGCGGAACGGCTTTCATCAAACCGGGGCGTTGGTTCATCGCTGCCGCCCACTATCGGTGCGAAGGTTGCCAGCGTTTACACCGCCTTACCTATCCAGAAAAGGTGGAATTGTTCGACAGATATACCAAGCGTCTGACGACAGTCTCGCAGCGAGGGACAACGAGGCCGCGCGAGTGCCCCAGAGGCAACGACAAGGCCAGTGACGCTCCACCGGGACGGGAAGGGTAACCGACGAGGCAGCGGAAGAGTGTTCGCCTGCCAGCACGTCCGGCTGATGCTTGGTTCGATCACTCGTTTTCTGACCATCTCGTTGACGTGCGGAATATCATGACAGCGACGACGGCAGAGCTTTGGTTCATAAAACCGAGGAGGTTCGTTTGAGCCTGGCTTCACGTTTAGGACGGCGTCCCGTAGCGGCCGCCACATGATCGAGCGGCCTTCATCCGCTGCAAGCACCTGCCGCGGCGCACGAATTACGCCGAGGCGTTGATGAGAGCATCGACACCGATAGACATGCCAAACGTCGGCATGCCGCGATGGTCTGTAGCACTCGCCATTCTGCACGATGCAGAGGGTGGCGCTTCCAGCATGTGGAACATATCGAAAGCCGCTGTGTTCTGGGCGCCAAAGGAGATCGCGATGATCCGTTGGCTAGTCAGAATCGGCGCCTTATATGCGGCATACAAACTCGGCGAAGCTGCCGGGCGCAGTGAGCAGGAGGTCATTCCTCTCCCGCCCTCCGACCGGCAACGGCAGCCAGGTAGGCAGGAGCGGACCGACCTCGGCGTCGAGCCATCCTAAAAAAAACGCAGGTCGCTGGCCGCAGGCCGGTTCTTCAGCGAATAAGCTCGTCCCATGACAGGCGTGTGACGCCAACGCTCTGTGCGAAGGACGGGGCGCGGCGCTGAGCTTCGGGATGTTGGTCCATCGATCGATGCACAGCGAAGACCCGTCATTGATCAGCAATGGCGGGTCTTGCTTTGAGACCACTTGGCCCGGGGTTGTAAGCCAAGCTGCCACCCAAACTTTGATTCGCGACACAGGTTCCCAGCTTGGCCAAATAATGCCGGTGGCGTCATCACCACACAAAGGCCCGCCGCTGAACAGACCAGGCGGCGACGGGCCGCACCAGACCGCTTGGCTGTGCAGGGCAAGCTGCATACCGAACATCGATCTTTTCATCAGGTTCCAGCGCCGTGGTTCGGACCGGAGGAGGCCGGTTCTGGTAAGGCAGCGTCCAGGTCGCCGACAGGCACCACACGAACATCTATCCCAAAAATTGCGATCGCATCGGGAGGACTTCGAAGCTGTCGCCAACTTCAGGCACCGATGATGGGAAGCGACGCTGCGCGTGTCCGGCCAAAGTCGCTATAATGTCCAAGGTTGCATCCCAACAAAAAAGCCCGCCACCTTTCGGCGGCGGGCAGTCTCACAGGGGGAAAACACACTGAACGGGAACAGTGCCCCCTTCGAAGCTTGTTGATGCGAGAATGTTCCAGCGCGTCCGCCAGAATAGTTGAAAGCTCACATGGGAGATCCATGCTCTATGGGATGCGATTTTCAAACTGGCCACACAAACTGGCTATGATCGCCTCTGGAACGACGTTCTCTGCCGTAGGGCGTTCCTTGAGAGCCCGCCTAGCTGCCCCTGGACCTGACTGTTTCAATCGCTCTTTGTCTGACGACGGTCCCCTCATGGGTCGTCTCTCCAGGCTCGGCTCCGTCCCCAACCATCTCCGCCAGCCGGCTGAGGAAGTCCACCAAAGCAGCTTGCGGCTCGTCGATTTCGCCGACGACGACCGAAATGCCCCAACGTCCAAGCACGGCCTCCTCCACAGGGTTTCGGCTGGTCATGAAGATGAACGACGGCGGGCGATCTTTCTCATAGCCGGACCGATGCCACGTCTGCCAGAGACGGTGCAGCAACAACCGAATGTTTGGGTCGGAAAGGCTATAGCCAATGAAGAGGATCGTGCTGCCGAGTGCATCCGAGCGAAAACGCACGTCCAGCGGAGAATTGAAGGAGAGGCGATCAAGGTAGTCCGTCTCGGTGAGGACGAGGGAAGAATCCTCGTCGAAATCACCATGGAATTTGACGATGTGGGTAACGCCCTGGCGGGCCTGCGCCACATCGCGTGCATTGGCCACTTTCACGTAGTCCCGACCGTATATTTCATAAGCCAGTTCCAGGTTACGGTCATAATTGGTTGTGTAGATGACAGGGAAATCGAGCTTCACGATGAGACGATGCAACTCGGATTTCTCGATCCGGTCCTTGGGGACAGACCAATTTCGGTCCATCCAACTGCGAAGTGGCCCGATGCTGCCATGCTTGATCCGATAGTACTCGGCCAGGGTTTGAAAACGATCGCGTCGCATGGAAAATTCGTCGTCGACACCGAGCTCCTTTGCCATTCGCTCTATCAGCTTCTCCCAAGAAGGGAGTCCAACACTGATCGACACCCCTGCCCCAACAAACAGAATTGCGCTGCGGTGGTGAATTGCGTTGGCGAGCGAATCCACAGGGTCATCGTTCATGGCCAAGGCTTTCGAGGCCACGCGCGCAGGCAGACCCTAAAGGCGCTTGTTGTTTCGGTTGTCGATCTTGGAATGCAGCCAACCATCTGGAACCGCACGGCTCATGGCAGCCGCATTGTGGTTCGCTGCCAGCGACCGGCTCCTGTTTCTGCTTACCGGTCATGTGGATCCGCTTCTGCGCCAGCCACTTGCCGCGGCTTCGTTCCAGTCGCGCAATTGCTGAGAGCCTGCGTCGCTTCGGGCCAGGGAAGACGGCGAGAGGGTAGTTCATTGTCGTGACGGCGATGATTGTCATTGCGGCCTAAACACCCGTGGGCTGACATGTTCCTTGTGCTCGAAAATATTCCATGTGGTGCCTTCGCCAGAGCTACGGGTTCAATGCGGGAATGGTCTCGCGTCCAGGGTCGCGGCCCGCCTCGCCGAAAGCGGTGGCATTGCAGTGTGCGTGACCGTCACGGTATGCGGTCACCGCCTCTCCCCGGAATTCGACCACCTTGTTGACCACGACGATTTCCTGCACCTGCCTGTCTTCCTCCCTTCACATCTGATCGTTGTAGGGCTGCTTGGTTATCCCGACTTGCCTGGCCAGCTCGGCAAACGGTGGCACACCCGCTTCGAACTGTTTGGTGTTAGCCAACCGCAAAAGCCGCAAAGGAAAACAGACTGCGTCCCGGTTGGCGGGCGACATGTCCTCGAAGAGGCGCTCATCAGCCGTGAACGAGGCCTCCGCGGTTTTCAAAGCCATATCGATATCATCAACCGAAAGAAGGCCCCTCCGGACCAAGGCGTTATTGACGGCAGCGACCGCCATAAGCAAACCTTCCAATTGCAGGTTGGCGACGTTCATGGGCCATTGTCCTTCATATCGTTGGGCGCCCGTCTATCGATAATCCTGCTCCGGAAGCCTTGTGGCGTGCGGCGATGGGATTGCCGGCTTGCTAGAGCGTTTCGGCTGCGCGGCCGCGCCGGAACTGGCATCTGGTAGCGCCATGGCTTGGATCTCCGGCTGCTGGACAACTCTCCACATGCCTCGAGGTTCCGGATCGCCATGGCAACCTCGCAAGCAGAGGCAAGGCTTCAGCCGGAGCCAACAGCGTGTCTGTCGGCGAGCCATGGGCGGGAAATCTCGCGAATGGAACCGGAATACCACCACCGAACTCAGGCTGAGAAGTGCGTTCACCATAACCATGCCCTTTGAGGGTGGTCGCAACAAAAACTCTTCCGGTTCGGGCCCCTTGAAGTCGTCACGGACCTCGCCACCAAAGCCACCTCTTTTGCGCCGGCGCTTCAAATGCGATCAATCGGGTGGTTGCCAACTGCTCCTCGCGCGCTACCTGCTTCGCCCAAGCCGGGCGCGAAGGGTGGGAGCGTGCCTTCGGGGATCGAACAAATCCGGAGTGAACGTTGATCGCTCAATTCACCGCAGCGGGCGACGGACTTGCCTACGACATCTGCATTGTCGGAGGTGGCACTGTCGGCCTGGCCATTGCCGCGGCGCTCGAAAATGCAAAGCTACGCGTCTGCGTTCTGGAAGCGGGCGGCAGGTGGCAGACCAAGAGATCGCAGGAGCTCTACCACGGCATTGTCGCAGATCCCCTCGTCCACCCGCCTGTCCAGAATTTCCGGATACGAGCGCTGGGAGGATCGAGCCGAGCATGGGGTGGCCGCTGCGTGCCGTTCGATGGCATCGACTTCCAGAAGCGGGAATGGGTGTGCAATTCGGGCTGGCCGATCACCTATGAAACCCTGCTGCCCTACTACCGTCGGGCGCACGAGGTGATCGAGGTCGGGTCTTACGACTACGATCCAACAAGCGCGTTGCCTGGTTCTCGCGTTGAACTATTCGAGGGCGTCGACGGCGATTTGTTCAGGACCCGCCTGGAGCGGTTTAGTCGACCAACCAACGTGTGGAAACGGCTTTCCGGGTTGCTGCGGACTTCGCGTCATATCCACATCTGGTTAAACGCTGCGGCGACGGGAATTCGCCTGGCGCCGAACGGGCGTTGCGTCCACCACATCGACTGTGTTGACTTGAAGGGCACAAAGCGTGAGGTCACGGCTTGCCATTACATTGTAGCCGCCGGCGGCTTTGAGACCACCCGATTGCTACTTGCCTCGAATGATGTGATGCCAGCTGGTATCGGCAACGCCCGAGATCAGCTCGGTCGTTTCTATATGGCCCATCTGGGAGGCACAGTCGGAGCACTAAAGTTGCCGAACGCCCAGCAGGCGGTTGCTTTTGGCTACGAGCGGGACGCGGCCGGCATCTACTGCCGAAGGCGGCTGTCGCTCACGGAGCGAGCGCAGCGGGAGCATTGCTTGCTCAACCAGATCTTCCGCACCCATCTCCCAGATCCAGCCGATCCCAGCCACAACGACCCGATCCTCTCGGCGATGTATCTCGTGAAAAGGACATTTCTCCCGAAACACCTCAGAGGTCGGCAGCAGCATTCAGTGACGCTGGACCAAAAGCTCGCGCACGTTCAGAACGTCGTATCGTCGCCAGTGCGCCTCGGGCGCTTCGGTTTGCGCTGGATGGCGAACAGAACTTTCGCACGGCGAAAGCTGCCCTCCATCGTATTGGGGCCGCGCGCCAATGGGGTCAATCTTGAGTTTCATTCGGAACAGGAGCCGAACCCCGCAAGCAGACTGACGTTGGTGAGCGAACGCGACCGATTGGGTATGCCGAAGCTGCGCGTCGATTGGAAAACCACGAGCAACGATCTCCAAAGCATCGCGCGCGCCTATCGACTGCTCGGTTGGAAGCTGGAGAAGATCGGAGCTACCATTTCAGGATTTGAACCTGGCCATGTGATCGAAATGGCAGGCAAATCAGGCGCCATGGACGGTCATCACCTCGGTACCACGCGAATGTCTGCGAGCCCGACCGACGGGGTTGTTGACGCTGAATGCCGAGTTCATGGACTGATGAACCTGCACATCGCGGGCGGCTCGGTTCTGGCAACATCCAGCCAGGCGAATCCCACCTTGACGATCTTGGCCCTTGGGCTCCGTCTCGCCGACAGGCTTCGCCGGTGATGATCACACCGGCAGCTGCTGAGTGACTGCGCCCAACTCGCGCCTAACGTGGGCTGCTTCATCACATTCGCAGGCCGCTTCCTGTGTGTCAGGCTATCTGCTGCCCGCACGTATCGCGGCAGCGTCTCTAGTTCGCGCCGCGCGAATGTGGGCAAGCTCGCCAGCGAGGCACGCATACTCGTTAGCTGGTGCTTAAGGCTCGTCCGCCACCTTCGCCATCGCTGTGCCATTAAGCGGCGAAAAACGACGCGACCGCGCAGCCTGTTGGCGGCTGTAAAGCATCCGAGCGCAGTTCGTTCGGCCTCGATTGGCGCCTTTTGCAAAGCGCCGTGCAAGAACCGTGGCTCGGAGCAGGCCTTACCCGACTGGAGTCGATAGCGAGGAGAGGAGTGCTTCGTTCAAAATCCCGCCATCGTGCCAACTTGCGCGCTTGATTGTTCCATTTCAGCACGTGCGCCGCTGTCTCCATTTTTGCGACCGCTTGCCCGAAGTCGGGGTTCCTTAAAATCAAAGCGGCCGCCTCGCAACTTCGGCCGTAGTCGTACGTTGTGCGATTCACTGCGTAGGAGTTCACAACATGCCGATAACAACCCGGAAGCAAAAGAGCGACTTTGCCAATGACAAACCCATCCCCGAGGAGGATGCTGCCGTACTCGAGAGCATCGCCGGCCACGAGGATAGACACGGTGCGGGACCGGGCGTTTTGGGGTCCCACGACATCGAACAGCCGATCGGCGCGCAGCCTCGAAGCGAGATCACGGGCCGTCACGACGAGGGAGCCGGCGCAAATGAAACGGTCGACGGGTTGAGCGAGACCGAAGAGATGACCCGCAGCTTCGCGGAAGACATCCCCACGGGATTAAGCGAAGGAGATGATGAAGACGTTCCGGTTTTTGAGCGAGGGCGGACCAGAACGGATCTTTGAACCAACGACAATGCTTCGCCCGCCGGCTCGGTGGCGTGGCCCTTAGAAGCGCCTCAGACTGGCTCACCCAAAAAACGCACCGCCGATCCCTCCCCACGCCGGCATGGAATTTATACAAACCCAGGAACGACATCAGGCGGCGGCGCTCAGCAGATTAGCAGATCCGAGGGGGAACAACCCGCCACGGTGATGGTTCGGTGGCATCAAAAAGTGATTGGGAACGATGGGTAAGAAGCCCAAACAGCCCTCAGAAGCCACGGCGGATCGTGAACAGGCGATCGAAGCGCTCTACTTTGCGCGCAAGTGCGGCCTCACCAAGGAGGAGGCACTCAAGATGCTCAGGGAAGCCCAAATCAGGATCGATGATGGACCCAAAAGGAGCTCCGGCAACCGAACTTAGAAGCGATCGTCGATCGCTCGTCTCAGCCAGCGGCGGCGCATGATCTTCTTCACCTCCGACACGCATTTCAACGATCCCCGTATTCTGCGGCTTGCCCCCCGCCCCTTCAGTTCATTGGCGGGGCATGACCAAGCACTGATTGAACTTTGGAACGAGACTGTTGCTCCAAGCGACGAGGTTTGGCACCTCGGCGACTTCGCCAAGGGATCTGCCGAGACAGTGTCTTCGCTGCTGTCCCGTCTCCACGGCACCAAGCACCTGATCATCGGCAACAACGACGGCGTGGTAACGCTCGGCGCTTCGGCTTGGGCTAGCGTGCAACACTACAAGGAGCTAACTGTCGAGGGCAGTTTCCTGGTTCTTTGCCACTACCCGTTCCGCACCTGGAACCAGATCGGCAAGAATTCAATAAACCTGCACGGCCATTCTCATGGCCGGCTGAAGCCAATGACGCGCCAGCACGATGTCGGGGTCGACGCCTGGGATTTTCGCCCAGTGACTTTTGCTGCCATTCAGGCCAGGCGCCGCGGAGGTTAGCGCAACAGAGGGCCGAGCGATCGACGTCTTCACGTCGTGATGTTAGCCGCAAAGAGAAGCCCAGAATCCTGCCCCTGGGAATGCAGCCTTGCCTGGAACGCACCGGAAGTAGAGCGCCCACCCGTCTGCGTGACAACTTTGGGGCCGAACCCCGTCGTCACCACGGCGGAGCGCTGGCGCGCCAGTCGTTCATCTCGGAACGAGCTTCAATCGCCGTCCTTGGCGACCTCAGTGCCACATTCTCTCTCTAAGCCACTTGAGAAACCTGTTCCCTCCGAGCGACCGGCGGACTCTAGCGGCAGCCCACTGCCCTCTGAACATGGTTCCGACATGGCAACTGCAGACGATGCCATGCAATTCCCCGTCAGACAGTTCGAAGAAGCGCTTTGCTTCCCCATAGGTGTCATCCTTCAGGCCTAACGCACGCAGTAGCGGGTCCTCGAAGGCCACTGTAATCGGCGAGCCCTCGCCGCGCGCCGCGTCGCGAGCTTCCCGCTTCAGATACTCAGTGCCGATAAGCGCTCTCAGGCGTCGCTCGGGATGTTGTTCCAGCAACTCAGCCCAGCGCTCGATGCGCTGTTGGCGGGTCATGATCGGGTATGTCGACAGGGGTTCTACATCTGCAATTGTCTGCAGTTGGCTGATAGTTTGGTGTTCCATCGTCGGCTCCTTTTGATCGAAGTCCCTTCCCCACAAAAATTATCGCGCGCCGACGCGCTGACAAGAGCTGGCAAGACGGCCTTACCCGACAATGGATTGCGAAATGACGAAACAGCGCATTGCTCCGCCGGCGCGCGAAACGATATCTCACTCCTAATCAGACCGAAGACGTTCCGAACGAACAGTTCGCCACCCGCCTACGGCAACTGTTAAATTAGTAACGTCTTATGGAACTTTGGGGCTGGCGTTTCATTCATCGGCATGGAGGCCAATGTGATCCAAGGTACCGGGACCGGAGCGAACGTGTCGCTGCGCTACTCACTGGTTCTGCCGATATACAACGAAGAACAAGTGCTGCCTCGCCTGGTCGAGCGCATCAGGTTGCTAATCCACCAGCTGGACGGTGAGACCGAGGCTATTTTCGTTGATGACGGAAGCCGCGACGGTAGCGTCAGATACCTTCGGTGCGTGGTTGCCGCCGAGCCTCGTTTTCGGCTGATCGAGCTTTCGCGCAATTTTGGGCATCAGATAGCAATTACAGCCGGTATGGACGCCGCCCAGGGGGATGCTGTCATCGTCATGGATGCCGACCTCCAAGACCCACCCGAGGTGGTCCTCGATCTGGTGGCGAAGTGGAAGGAAGGTTTCGAGATTGTCTATGCCCGGCGCGTTAAACGCGAAGGCGAATCCTTGTTCAAGCGCTTCACGGCAAGTCTCTTTTATCGCTTACTGGAAAAGATGACGACCGTCGACATTCCGCGCGACGTTGGAGATTTCCGGTTGGTCGGCCCCAAAGCGCTGAGAACTTTCAGACAGATGCCCGAACAGGATCGCTTCGTCAGGGGCATGTTTGGCTGGATGGGATTCAAGCAGGCGGCGGTGCCGTTCGAACGTCCAGCACGAGCCCTTGGCCAGACCAAATATCCATTCTGGAAGATGGTGCATCTTGCTGCTCACGCCATCGTCAGCTTCTCGGAACGGCCGCTGCGCCTGGCGCTCTGGGGTGGCTTGGCCATTTCTGCGCTGGCCGTCGCCTTTGGTGCGTTTGCAATTTATGCCTGGGCTTTTGAAACCGGCGTAGTTGCCGGCTGGACCTCGACCGTGATGATTGTATCGCTCCTGTGCGGCATCAACCTTTTCATGACCGGCGTAGTCGGGATGTATGTCGGAAGCATCCACGCCGAAGTGAAACGGCGCCCGCTTTACGTGATCGATCGCCTCACCGGCTTCGACCGGGCGATGCCTGCCGTTCCCGTCAAGAACCGACGATCGTCTCGAAAATCCCGGATTGGAGTGCCGGCCAATGTCCGAACTCTTCGACAGTTATAGATCGATCTATGACGAGACAGTCCAGGGATCGATCCAATTTTCAGGGCTTAAGCACGACTTCTTTCTTAAGGCCAAGGCCGAGTTTCTGCGACGCGTTGTGGTTGAACGAGGGCTGGGCTCTGATGGCTCTGGTGTGCGAGCGCTTGATGTCGGCTGCGGCGTAGGCGTTCTCCATCCATTTCTCAAAGGCGCCTTCGCGTCCCTGGACGGCTGCGACATCTCGCCGGACTCGATCCTGCGTGCCAGGGAGGAAAATCCTGGCGTCATGTACAAGGTCTGCTCCAGCCTGACCCTGCCATACGACAAGGGCGTCTTCGATCTGGCCTTCGCCAGCTGCGTCGTCCATCATGTACCGCCAGCTTCCTGGCTTGAGTTCGTACGCGAGATGCGGCGCGTCCTTCGCCCGGGCGGTGTCGCCTGCATCATCGAGCATAATCCCTATAACCCGCTGACGCGTCTGGCTGTGTTCCGGTGTCCCTTCGACCGAGATGCCGTGCTGCTCAGCGCAGCCAAAACAGCGTCACTCTTGCAGATGACAGGCTTCACGAACATCCGGTCCGAGCACTTCCTGCTGCTGCCGTCAGGCAGACCGTTTGCCCGAAACGTCGAGCGCATGCTCGCCCGCCTGCCGTTGGGAGCACAGTATGTGTCTAGTGCGCGTGCCTGAGCACCTGCCTCCCGGCGACGCGCTCACGCTGCTGGCACGATTCGGCATGGTCGGCATCTCTGCCACAATTCTGTATGCCGCTTTGGTTGCCGCTTTTTCCAAATCGCAACTGCTCGGTTTCACGCCCGTCCAGGCTTCGCTTGGGGCATATGCCGCAGCCGCCTTGTTTTCGTATCTCGCGCACAAATACCTGACGTTCGTGTCGGGCCGGTCGCATCGAACCACAGCGCCACGTTTTCTCCTGCTGGCGGCAACAGGCTTTGCCATTGCCTATGGCGCGCCGGCACTTATGACGGTGAAGCTGGGCTTGCCGCTCGTCGTTCCCGTCCTGATTACGTGCCTGCTCGTTCCCACCATCAATTTCTTCGTTCTTGACCGGTGGGTTTTTGCCGATCGCCGTCCCGGTCGGCACGGCAACCGCTCCCGCCAGCGGCGATAATATTTAAACGGCGTCCAGTCGAAACGACACCAATTTGATGGAGCGTTTGTAAATGCTGCTGGCGGCCTTGCTGGGCAGGATCCCGTCGAGATAGTCAAACGTCATCTCGAACGTGCTGGCGTTTGAAAAAGCTGCGTGCGGAATGAAGAACGAGACGGTCATGGGTTGCTTGCCCGACAGCGTGATCTTATGCACGGATACGCCATGGACTGAGATTATCACCCTCTGGGTCATCTGTGGCGGACGAACGACAGCGGCCATTTGTAGCGTTGCCTTTAGGCCGTCGCGAAGCGGCGGTATCTGCAGGCGAAGCCGCGAGGTTTCACCCAGCGAATGTGTGCCGTCGGCTGCTGGCCCCGACCAGCCACAAACTTTCATGCCGGAAGCCCGTTTGGCGCCGTCGGACCGGAAGGACACTGTCTGGCCGAGTGAGTAGCTGCCAACGGTATCGCGGTTGAGGCAGGTTGTCGTGCGGTCGATGTAATAGGCCCGATAGTCGGGGTGGACATTCGGATGGAGAGCCAGCGCAAGGATGAGGATTTCGGACACGGCCAAAGCCGCGGCGAGCGCGTAACCCCCAAGCGAGATCGCGCGTGCGTAGGGGTTGCCGACGTCAGACCAAAGCAAGGTAGCCCCCAATCCATGCCACCGTCATGAAATAGCAGGCGACCAGGAAGAGAAACAAAGCGGCTATCCAGGTCAGTTTCGATGCCGACAGCAAGAACGCCATCAACAGTATCAGAGGCGCAAGCCCAATGACGTATCTGACCATGGAGGCCAGATTCGTAATCAATGGCACGACAATGCTGATCGCGCAAAAGATACCAGCGCCATATTGCTTGCGAGCCATCAGCACGACTGATAACGCCAGCCCGGCGATTGCCGCGAGCGCACTCCATTGCGGCGCCGTGGGCAGCCACCCGGTCTTGGGAAACGCTGAGAGGCCGTCCCACAGAAACAGGATCGGGTTCCCAGCCACTCGTCCAAAGGCGCGTTGGACGTGCAGGAACGCAAAGCCGTCGCCGACAGTGACATACAAAAACAGGATGTAAGCGAACAAGCCGGCAGGCGAGATCAAGATAGCGACGAGCAGATCCGGCCGACCGAGCACCCAACGAGGAAAGGAGAGTGGTGAGCCGCCCCCTTTCCGATGCTGTTGGAACATTTCAATGACGGTCGCAAAGACGACAAGGACCCCAACAAGCCGCGTTGCCGAGAGGAGCGCTGACGAGATGCCAGCGGCGGGATAGCTGGAGCGTTTGAGTGCCAGGAAAACGCTCGAGGTCAGGAGCACGAAAAGAGGTTCGGAAAGGAAAGTGGTGAAGTGGAAGGAGAACGGGCCACTAAGCAAAAAAGCGCAGTACAGCACATAGGCCCGCATGTTCTTCTTCAGCAGCGGCCATGCCACCAGACATGCGGCGTAGCTGCATGCAAGTGAAGCGACGGTTGCGACCACTATCGTGGGGAAAGGAAAAATCGCTCGGATCACCGCTACCAGCATCGGGTAGAATGGAAAGAAGCCCCATCGTCCGACATTGCTTTGGTTCGGGATGGGAAAGCGCTCGTAGCCGCGTTCGGAAATGTCCACATACCAGTGGCAATCCCATCGGCAGAGCGCACGAGCATAAGACCCGAAGCCTGGTTCTGCCAATGTTGAAGCAACAGCGGCATAACGGATGGCAAGGCCAGTGAAACCGAACAGGAGCGGGACTGCCACCACCGCTGCCGCTACCATGTGGCGCCTGTTGATCGTCGGGCCGTAGTCGGGGAAAATCTCGAACTGCTCTGCGCCCTTCATCGACGGCGCATCGCCGGGGCTCTTGATGGCCGGGACGAGATTGTCAGTCCCGGATTTTCTCATCGCGGAGCACCGGCGCGGCGCGTTTCCATCCCCTGATGGGAGCCCGCTTCGACTGTGACCAAACCGCCGACCGTGGCCTTGCCAGCTTCATAGTCGACCGGCGTGGCGTGGCCCGGCGCCTTTGCCTTCTCCGGCGCGTTGCTTCCCCGACGGTCGTCGCGCAGTTCCAGATGAGTGACGCCGCCTGCCGTCACCTCGAGCCCAAAGTCGATGCCAGTCTGTCTCTGCGCCATGTGAGAGATTCTGGAGCGCGGCCGGCGGTCGTCAAGAGGTTGCTAATATTCGAACGGCAAAGGGCAACAATCCTTTGGCTGCATCACATATCAGTTCATTTTGAACCAGCCTTCGGGAACGCCTAAGGGCCGCGTTCGGCACCTTTGCCAAGGCGCGTTGTAACGAGCCGCAGCAACCGTTTGCATTCCGGCTCATGACGCAAAGCTCCGGCCAAGGAGTCTTTTCAGGCCGGTCGTGCCAAGCGGCCACGGCCCCAAGTCGCGCATGTCGACCTGCTAGCAACAGACCAAGGAAATCATAATTTGTCGAGCTCGCCGCTTCTCGCATGGACCGGTCGTTGTCGCCGTTTTGATGACCTCGGGACGATCGTGGGGCCAAATTGCTTGCCTAGTGGAGGTCAGCGTCGTCGAGAACACGATAATCATGCATGCCTCGCGGCCGGCGATAAGCTGTTGTGCAGCCTTGACGCAGGGATGGTCCACCGACAATCTAAGGTCTTTCTCCTTCCG
>NZ_RZTG01000034.1:0-14026 GCF_003997175.1 Mesorhizobium sp. Primo-A | reverse complement strand
GATTCCTGCTGT
Source organism: Mesorhizobium sp. Primo-A (assembly GCF_003997175.1). NCBI lineage: Bacteria > Pseudomonadati > Pseudomonadota > Alphaproteobacteria > Hyphomicrobiales > Phyllobacteriaceae > Mesorhizobium > Mesorhizobium sp. Primo-A. The sequence goes on along the minus strand of NZ_RZTG01000034.1, from coordinate 14,014 downwards.
CGGCGGATAATGGCGGGTTGTCGTTCGACTGGAACTCTCCCGCTCATCTGGCTAAACGCCTGGTTTTTCTGACACAAAGAGCAGTCTTTACGGCAGTAAAAACCGCCCCATCAGCGGAGCGGCTTAGGGGAGGGGAGGGCGCTTCCACCGGCTCAAGGCGGTAGGCGGGCTCGCTTTGCCGGCTGAGGCTTGGTCGAAGGCATCAAAAGCAATGGCCGACCTCCTCCATCATGACGAGACGCAAACGTCCAAAGCTCGGACCGACCCCAATTCGTCTCTAGCGGCCTCAAACGATATTCGCTGACATAGGGTAGGTCAGCGTGCCTCCTGCAGGTGCGTTTGCATGCGGAGGTCAACCGTTACCCGACTGAAAGCCGATCGCTGGAGACCGCAGTTCGCGCACCATCGTTTTGAGCGGTGCGGGCGAGCGCCCGAAACTTCCTTTATCTGCTCGCCAAGGGAGCGTTCGCAACCGACGAGGGTGCCACCCGAGCGTTGATAGCAGACGCTTGGTGATGAAATCCGGCCTGAGGTAGAAACCGAATTTGTCGGCTCGGGAACAACGATGCCAAGACCATCATTCCCGGCTCTATGGTGTCACTCTTGGCCCTTGAGGTCGCTGTCGCCGTAGGCTGCCGCGGACACCGTTGAACAGCTGATCTCGGGAAGGGGAGGGGGGCCCATCTTCAAGCGGGGTCGGAGGCTTGCCAACGCGCTGTTGGGTGGATTTCATCTCCTGAACGAATTTCATGGAAATCAGCTCATCGACAAGATCCGAACTGGCCTGCTTCATTGCGATTGTAGATGGCATTCATCAGTGAGCCAATGATGACCCGGGCGAGGTCCGGATGGTTCTCGAGTGTGTTGAGTCGACGTTGATGAAGATGTCGATTTTGCCCGCTGCAACCTCGTCGGTCGCAAACTTCTGCCCGAGACGAGCGCGGCGTAGCTCATAGGACAGCCAGTGCGTTTCCCTGGATGCGGCCCCATAGATGCCCGAGAATGTCTCCGGTGTCATGTTGATGAAGCGGGCGACGTTTTCGCGGACAAATGCGCTTGGCGACGAGTCGCAATCCTGCAATCGGGTCGCAGTTTTGGTTCCGGAACCCATTGCGTCACGCCGCGCAGCAGTGGTTCGACGACGTCGTATGGAGTGGGTGTCGGCTGAACATGACACCGAGCTATCCGCTTGGCCTTCGGCGAATCGAAGCAATTCAGCACGAGCCCAGAGTCGGTGACATCGCCATATCTGTCCGCCCCGGTCGCAGGCCTTCTACCTTGCGGTTGTGCGCGGCTATCTCCCGCGAGGTCTGTGCGCCCGCGGAACCGGTCCGCTTTGGGAATTCCTAACTTCGCACAATCGATTCCGAGGGTAGGATCATCACAGCCTTCGTCGGCGGTGTGGTTCCTCCGGGCGATGGCTTCCTTCACTCCAGATACCCAGGTTCATATGACTCACGGTGGACGGGTTCAGGTCGACGGCATTCTCGGCCTTGCAAGGCCTATCCTCACTTTCATGCCTTGAAGCGCTGCATTCGCTTGGTTTCATCACCGGCGGTGTGGCCGCTGGCGCGATCGGCTGGAGCGGAAATCCGCTCGCCCTTTGGCAGCCCTGGCTTGCCTGGGTCGGGCAGCGCAGCGGGGCGAGGGCACATGTCTGTGCCACTCCTGTGGTCGAGGTCGAGGGCGTGAAGGTTGCGCCGCTGATCTTTTACGAGCAGCCCATCGATCGTCGTCCTTGCCATCCAAGAGGCGGGCCGCGCGAGCCTGGGCATCTCTGTTCGGTCTCTATCCAGCCCAATTGATCGTTGACAGAGGCGCTCTGGGAGCCTAGCGTATCCGACTGGTATAACAGGTATGCCACATGATCGGAGTTCTGATCAAACCGCGGAAGCTTTCGGAGGAGGTTGCAGCGCACCTCGAGCGGATGATCCGCAAGGGAGAGCTGGCCGAAGCCGACCGGCTCCCATCCGAGCGGGAACTCATGCGGCAGTTCGGGGTCGGGCGCCCTTCAATCCGCGAGGCCCTGCTGCATCTGAGCAAGATGGGGCTTGTCGAGGTGAAATCCGGCGAGCGCGCCCGCGTCACTCGGCCAACCCCCCAATTCGTAATCGACGCCCTCTCGGGGCCGGCGCGCCACATGATTTCGGCCCCTGGCGGGGTTCATGACTTCCAGAGCGCGCGTTTGTTTTTCGAAGTCGGGCTTGCCCGCAACGCCGCCATCAATGCCACGTCAGAGGATATTGAGGGCCTCAAGGAGGCGCTCGAAATCAACCGGCAGTCGATCGGGGACCTGACGCGCTTCGAGCGCACCGATGTGGACTTCCACTACGTGCTGGCGGTGATCACCCGCAATCGTATCTTCACAGCCATTCACGCGGCGTTGGCCGAATGGCTGCTGGAACAGCGGCGCACAACTTTGGCCAAAGGTGAAGACCGAAAGGCCTACGAGGCTCATCGCGAAATCTTTGATGCCGTCGCCGCGCGCGATCCAGACGCCTCCGAAGCGGCTATGCGCAGGCATCTGGAATATGTCTCCAGACGCTATCTTGAAATTGCGGGTGGCAAGGGATGAGCGGCTTCGTGGTCTGGGTCGATTTCCGCCTCAAGCCGGGTGCCCGGGGCAGATTCCGAGAGCTCGTGGACGCCAACGCGACCGCGTCGGTTCGCAGCGAAGCCGGCTGCCGCCGCTTTGATGTGACGCAGGCGCGCGGCGAGCCCGACCGGGTCCTGCTCTACGAGATTTACGACAGCGAGGCGGCATTCATGCTCCACTGCCGGACAGCCCATTTCGAGGAATTCAATTCGCAGAGCGCGCCGCTCGTCGACACCAAGCTGGTGACGATCTGCGACCTTGTTGTCGAAGCTTCGTCTTGAAGAACGCGTAGGCGCAATGCGCCCCTTGTGGGCGAACGGGAGGGAAGTTCATGTCGGAGCCAAGTCTCAAGGCGCTAGCGTCTCACAGACGCGTCAAGCTCGGGACCCTTGTCGCCGAGTTCGCGACGCCGGGGATAGGCCACATCCTGAAGTCCGCTGGCTGTGACTTCGCCTTTTTCGATATGGAGCATTCGGGCTTCAGCCTGGAAACGGTCAAGAGCGCGATCCGCTATTTCGAGGCGGCCGACCTGCCGGTTATGGTGCGTGTGCCATCGCAGGACTACCATTTCCTCGCCCGCGCCATGGATATGGGGGCCGAAGGATTAATCGCGCCGATGGTGAGTACCGTCGAGCAGGCGCAGCACATCATCAATTCCATGAAATACCATCCGGCTGGCGCTCGCGGCGTGGCGCTGCAGATCGCGCATGACCGTTACCGTCCGGGCTCGGTTGCAGATAAGTTCGAGGCGGCCAACCAGCGCTCGGTGTTCATCTGCCTGATCGAGACCGCCGACGGCGTCAAGAACATCGACGGCATTGCGGGATTGGACGGCGTCGATTGTCTGTGGGTCGGTCACTTTGATCTGTCGGTCTCGCTCGGCATTCCCGGCGACTTCGCGCACCCGACCTTCATCGCCGCGATGGCCAAAATCGTTTCCGCCGCCAAAAGGCACAACAAGTCGCTCGGGCGCCTGGTGCCCAACGTCCAGCAGGGCCACGAGTTCTACGCACAAGGCTTCGACTTCATTTGTTATTCGGGCGACGTCTGGATACTGCACGACGCGATCGCCGACGCGGTCTCCAAAATCCGGGCCGGGTGCCAGTAAGAACGGAGGAGAGAATGGGCGACCTAAAGTTCAAGGTGGCGCTTTCCGGTGATTTCCGCATGCCGGACGGCTCGCTGACCTATCCCGACTTCGACCTGGAGCCTCTGCGCAAGGCGCCAGGCCTCGAGATGACATTCCTGGAATCGAATAACCCGCTTCGCGCCGACCAGCTTGAGGACTTCGATGCGCTGATCCTTCTCACTCATCGCTTCGTTTCCACGAGTGTCCCCAAGAGCGGTCGGCTGGCCGTCGTTGCCCGCTTCGGCGTCGGCTACGATACTGTCGACGTCGAGGCCTGCACTGCCGCCGGCATCGCTCTGGTCATCACGCCCGATGGGGTAAGACGGCCGGTCGCCGTATCCGTCATCACCTTTATGTTGGCACTCACCGGCAAGCTGTTCACGAAGGACGCCCTCACCCGTAAGGGACCTCATGGCTTCCAGGAGCGCTCCCAACATATGGGTGTCGGGCTCGTGGGGCGTACGCTGGGGTCGCTCGGCATCGGCAACATAGGCGCCGAAGTTTTTCGCCTGGCAAAGCCCTTCGATATGAGGTTCATCGCCCATGACCCATTTGCAGACAAGAAGGTCGCTGCCGAACTAGGCGTGGAGCTGGTCGGACTGGAAGATCTGTTTCGTCGCGCCGACGTGCTGTCGGTAAGTTGCCCGCTGACGCCTGACACGCGCCATCTCGTCAATGCCGAGCGGCTCGCCCTGATGAAGCCTACTGCATACCTGATCAATACAGCGCGCGGCCCGATCGTCGACCAGAAGGCATTGGCACAAGCCCTGCGGGAGCGTCGTATCGCCGGCGCCGGTCTCGACGTGCTGGAGCAGGAGCCGCCGGATGCTGACGATGCAATCCTCAAACTCGACAACGTCATCCTTGCGCCGCACGCATTGTGCTGGACCGACCAGTGCTTTGCCGGCAACGGCGCTGCAGACGTCAAAGCGGTAATCGAGGTTCAACATGGTCGCGAGCCGCGCGGTGTGGTCAATCGCGAGGTGCTTTCGAGCGTGCGGTGGAAGGATAGGCTGGCCGTTTTCGCGGGCCGCTTCGGAAGCTAGGAGTGCGAGAATTTGGCGCGCCGCCGCGGCCATTGCGGGGGCCTTACGGGAGGAATGCTCGACCGCCGCGCCTGCGGACGAGTGAGCAAATGAGAAAACGGGAGGACCAAGCACTATGAACGATCGTGAAAAACGTGACTTTCAGGCCGGTCTCGAAGCAGAGGTCGACGCCTTCATGCGTGGCGAAACGACCCGCCGGAATTTCATAACCCGCTTCGGCCAGATGACCGGTATGTTGGCAGCGTCTGCACCCATTTTGGGTATGATGACCGATTGGGCGCTGGCGCAGCAGAAGCTCGAACTGGCCGACGCCACGTCGCCGCTGGGACAGGCGCAGGCCGCTGCGCTGAAAGCATCTAAGGAAGGACCGGCGGAGGGCTCCGCCTTCCGCGCGGTCGAGGCGGCCAAGGCGCATGCGGGCGTCACGATCAACATGACCTACGAGGCAGGCCTGCAGGCGCTCGATCCACGCAATTTCAGTGGGCCGATGTGGGAGCAGCTTACGGGCATGAAGTCGAATGTGGTCGAACTGTCGAATCCCGATCAATACTCCAAGGCGGTCGCCGAGCACATTGCCGGCTCAGGCGCCTATGACGTGCTCGACATCTCGCCAGCCTGGACACCGTCGCTCGCCGATGGCGGCGTCATCGCACCTCTCGACGACTATATCGCCAAATATATGAACCCTGCAGACCTCGAGGACTATCATCCTCTCTACAAGGCGCTGCCGACCTACAAGGGAAAGATCTGGGGCTTCTTCGACGACGGCGACATGTTCGCTCTCTACTACCGCAAGGACATCTTCGAGGATCCGAAGATGATGGAGGCCTACCAGACCAAGTTCAACGCGAAGCTCGGACCACCGAAGACCTGGGAGGAATATGCTCAGATCGCCCAATTCATCACCGACCAGATGGCACCGAAGGTTTATGGTGCAGGCCACTTCCGCAAGGCGGGCAGCCCGGGCAATCAGTTCGACTTTCTGCAGCAGTACCGTGCCAACGGCGGGAAACTGTTCGGCGACGACATGAAGGCCGGCTTGGTGTCGGATGCGGGCGTCAAGACGCTGACGAACATGCTCGCGGCCAACAAGGCCTCGATCCCCGGTAACAACGAGCTCGACGCCGTCTCCCTTTGGGCGGCATTCCTGACGGGGAAGGTTGCGATGATCTATTCCTGGCCTCCAAGCGGCCGGATGGCGGCGAACTATTCGCAATCCGCCACGGCGATCAACTTCATTCCCCAGTCGCAGATCGCTGGCAAGGTTGGCTATGCCGTCGTGCCGGGCAATCCGGAACATGCCACCGGCTACAACAAGGCGCTGTCGGCGGATTCGCCCAATCCGGAGGCGGCGTATCTGTTCATGCAGTGGGCCTGCTCGCCTCCCGTCTCACTGGCGCGCTGCATGTTGCCCTATGCGCTGCGCGACCCATACCGCATTTCGCATTTCAAGTCGGAGCTCTATGGAGCACTGTTCCCGAGCGCCAAGGAGTACCTGGCCAACCTCAACAACTCGGCGAATGTCGGCCTGCTCGACCCGATCATGCCAGGTGCGCAGGACTATTTCTTGAGCATCGACCGCATGTGCACCGCAGTGTGGGCTGGTGCGGATCCGAAAGCATCGCTGGAAACGGCGGCCGCCGAGTGGAACGAGACGACCGATCGGCTCGGGATGGAGTCGCAAAAGGCATTCTACACCGAGTTCCTGAAACTGCCCGGCGCCACCGCTGACAACACAGTGGAGAAGCTTGGCATGGCAGTCACCCTCTGAGACTCGCCTGGAGGGGAGCCGGGTTTCTAGCACCAGACCGGTGTTGCGGGCGCTTTGCTCGCAACACCCTGGCTCAACCGCGTGGCGATCTTTGGAATAAATCGATGCCGCACACCACCACGATCAGTCGCATGACGACCACCGGCGCCCCGCCTCGGCTTTCGACCCTCGCACAGTGGGCGGACCGCCACTTCAAATGGATTCTGGTCGCGCCCGCGGTGCTGTTGATACTGGCGCTGTCGATCTATCCGCTGCTGTTCTCACTGGTCGTGTCCTTCATCAACTACGACTTCCAGGTGCCGGGCCACGCCTTTGTCGGCTTGAAAAACTTCGAGCGGGTGGTGTTCGATCCCGTGGCACGGTGGTCGCTCTTGCTGACGGCCTGCCTGTCGAGCATCAGCGTCGCCATCGAATTCGTGCTGGGCCTTCTGGTGGCGCTCACCATGGTGCGCAGCTTTCCGGGGCGCGGTGTCGTCATGTCGATCCTGATCGTGCCGCTTTTCATCAGCCCGGTGATAGTCGGCCAAGCGTGGACGCTGCTGCTTCAGCGGCCTTTCGGGCCAACCAACTACATCCTGACGCAACTGTTGGGGCAGGAGGTGACGATCGGCTGGATGACCGAGCGCCCATGGCTTTATGTCTCGCTGATCATCGCTGATGTCTGGCAGTGGACTCCGTTCATGTTTGTCGTCCTGCTCGCCGGGCTTACCGCAATCCCTCCGAACCTCTACGAGGCGGCGGAACTCGACGGCGTCAATGCCTGGCAGGCCTTCTGGGCGATCACGCTGCCGCATCTCGGGTCTATGATGCTGCTGGCGTTGACCTTCCGCCTGCTTGACGCCATCCGAATGTTCGATACCATTTTTATCATGACCGGCGGCGGCCCGGGTACGCAAACCTACACGGCTTCCTACTATCTCTACACGGTCGGCTTCACCCAGTTTCATCTGTCGCAGGCGACGGCCGGAAGCTGGCTATTCCTGATTTTCACCGCGCTGGTAGTGACGCTGCTGGTGCGGCGGCTCTTGAAGGTGGAGCCGGTCTGATGGCCGCCGTCGCGCCCGCCCGCCGCAGGAAACGCCGGTCGGTGCCGATCGGTCGCATGCTGCTGCTCGGCTTCTTCCTCGTGTTCGTGCTGTGGCCCCTCTACTGGATGTTCAACACCTCGATCAAGCCGAGCGACGACTACCTCACCGTGCCGCCCGTCTGGTTCCCTGCCGAGCCGACCCTTGTACACTACAAAGCTGCGCTGTTCGCTTATCGCGGCCTCGACGGGCTCATCAACAGTCTGATCATTTCGCTGTCGGCCACCGTGCTTTCAGCGTTGTTGGGCACGCTGATGGCTTATAGTCTGGCGCGCTACAACACGGGCGGCCAGCACCTGTCTTTCTGGGTGCTGTCACAGCGCTTCCTGCCACCGATCGGCATCGTCCTGCCGGTATTCCTTATCTATCGTGGCGTCGGGCTGTACGACACCCATATTGGTCTGATCATCGCCTATACGGTCTTCACGCTGCCGGTGTCGGTGTGGATGATGTTCGCGTATTTCCGCGGCATGCCGAAGTCGATGGAGGAGGCGGCCCTGGTCGATGGCTGCACGCGTTGGGAGGCGTTCTGGCGTGTTGCCGTGCCGCTTGCCGCCCCGGGCATCGTCGCGGCGGCCGTCTTCGCTTTCATCGCTTGCTGGACGGAGTTCTTCTTCGCGCTCATTTTGACCAGTCGAACTGCGTTCACGCTGCCAACCGTATTCCGCTCCTTCATCGGCTTCCAGGGCGCGCAATATGGTGAAGCGGCGGCCCTGGCCATTGTTTCCCTCGTGCCATCCATCGCTCTGGGAGTCCTTGCTCAACGACATCTCGTGCGCGGGCTGACGCTCGGCGCCGTTCGCGGATAGAAAGAGGCAGGCATGGCTGAAGTCAGGATCACCGGCTTGCACAAGCGCTACGGCGCCTTCCATGCGGTGCGCGGCATTGACCTCCACATTCGCGACGGTGAGTTCACCGTTCTGGTCGGCCCCTCCGGATGCGGCAAGAGTACCCTTTTGAGGACGATTGCAGGACTGGAGGAGAGTTCGCAAGGCACGATCGAGATTGGCGGCGAGGTGGTCAATGACTTGCGGCCGCGCGATCGTGACGTGGCGATGGTGTTTCAAGACTATGCGCTCTATCCACATATGAGCGTGGCGAAGAACATCGGCTTCGGTCTCAAGGCGCGCAAGATGCCGAAGCCCGAGGTAGAGGCGCGCGTTGCCGAGGCTGCGCGTATGCTCGGCATCATCCCCTTGCTCGGGCGATTTCCACGCCAGTTATCCGGTGGGCAGCGTCAGCGCGTCGCCATCGGCCGCGCCATAGTCCGCAACCCCCGCATCTTTCTGTTCGACGAGCCGCTGTCCAATCTGGATGCCCAGCTTCGCGACGAAATGCGCGGCGAGATCAAGCGCCTTCACCAGGACATCGCCACGACGATGATCTACGTCACCCATGACCAGATCGAGGCGATGACACTGGCTGACCGCATCGTGCTGATGCGCGACGGGTTGATCGAGCAGCAGGGCGCGCCACTCGAACTGTTCGAGCGCCCCGCCTCGATCTTCGTCGCGGGCTTTCTCGGTTCCCCACGCATGAGCTTCCTGCCGGGCACGCTGGCTTTGGACGGGAGCGCCGCCGCCATCCGGCTGGCCGATGGTCTGCTGCCGATCGCCCCCGGGCGGACTCTAAATGGCGCTATAGATGGGCAGTCGGTGCTGCTCGGGCTGCGCCCGGAACATCTGACACGCGCACACGCTGCTACCCCCGAGCCGGGCACGCTGCGCTATGATGCAACCATCGACCTGCTGCAGCCGACTGGCTCGCGCAGCTATGCGACCTTCCGCCTTGCCGGCGCGCCAGTGGTGGCGGAGCTTCAGGCGCACGACGTCAGCCGTCCCGGCGAGAGACTGCCGATCGACATCAACATGAACCGGGCGTCGATTTTTGACGCTGCGACGGAGCAAGCAATTTGACCTTGGCAGCATCTCGAGCCATCCGCTTGTGTGGAACCGAACAGGTCGAGCCACCCTTGCGCACACTTCGCGCGGGACCGTTGTCGGTCGACTTCGACAATGGGGCGTTACGCTACATCCGCCTTGACGGAATTGAGATTCTGCGCGGAATCTCGTTCCTTGTGCGGGACGAAAATTGGGGAACCGCTACAGCCGTTCTCGATGATCTCCACATCGATGAAAGGCTGGATGTGTTCAGCGTCGCATACCGTGCAACATGTTCCGCAACATCCGGTCGCCTGGTTTATCAGGTACGGATCTCGGGCAGTAGTGATGGTGCGCTGGCTTTTGCGGCCGAGGCAGAGCCCGAGACTGACCTTTTGACGAATCGGACCGGCTTCATCGTCCTTCATCCGATCGAAGCCTTGGCGGGCAAGCCGGTAAAGGTGCTGCATGAGGATGGTCATGATGAGCTATCGCTCTTTCCGGACCACATCGACCCTAAATGTCCGTTCACCGATATCCGGGCGTTGTCGCATGAGATCGCGCCTGGGATCTGGGCCACATGCACCATGGACGGTGATGCCTTCGAGATGGAGGATCAACGCAATTGGTCTGACGCTTCCTATAAAACCTATGTCCGCCCTCTGCGTCGCCCGTGGCCTTACCGACTGCCCAAGGGCCAGAAATTCACCCAGGTCGTCCGGCTACACGTGTCAGGAACGCTTCGTGCCGGGGCGTCTGAAAACCGCAATCCACTCATCAACCTGACGATCGGCAGACCCGTCGGCCAAGTGCCTCGCGTTGGCGTCGGCGTCGCTGGCGACGAGGCAAGGCACGCGCTTGTATCCCCCGAGCTTCTACGACGAATGGCTCCGCAGTGGATGGTCTGCCAAGTCGATCTCCGATTCGGACACGGCCATGATGAACTCGAAAGCTACGCCGCGCTTGCACGGCTGACCGGCGCAGGCGTGGTCCTCGAGATCATCACCAAGGGCACGCTCGACCCATTCGGCGAATTGGCGCCCGTCGCTGATGCGGTCCATACAATCGGCCTCAAACTGGAAGCTGTCTCCGTCTTTCCGGCGCAGGACATGAAATCCGTTCAGCCGGGAGCACCGCGGCCGGTCATGCCCAGCTTCCCCGAATGCTACTCCGCCGCTCGCCGGGCTTTCCCGGGGATCGGGCTGGGCGGAGGCATGGCCGCTTACTTCACCGAACTCAATCGCAAGCGTCCGCCAGCCGAAGCGCTCGACTACGTGACCTTCACCACCTGTCCAAGCGTGCACGCGGCGGATGATATTTCGGTGATGGAAACGCTTCAGGCTATCCCTCATCAGATACGCTCGGCACATGCTTTCACGGGCGACCGCGTGCCGCTGCGCATAGGTCCCAGTCAGCTCGGCTGCCGCGAGAACCCCTACGGAAAGGGCACCGCGCCGAACAAAGCGAACGCCCGCATATGTCTGAGCCGCATCGATCCGCGGCAGCGCGGGCTGTTCAATGCGGCATGGACGCTCGGCTATTTCGCGGCCTGCGCTCGCGAAGGGGTCGAGGCCGTCGCGGTAGGGGACTTCACCGGCCCCTTTGGCCATATCCACAGGAAGGCTGATTTCGTCCAGCCATGGTATGACCAGCAGGACGGCCGAACGGTCTATCCCGCTTTCCATGTCATGGCGGGTCTCTCAAGGCTCGGCGGAGCCACCCTGCTGTCCGTAGGAACTTCCGGCGCTGACGCCATTGCGACGATCGCAGCTGAAAAAGATTGGCGCGTGACACTGTGGGTCGCCAACCTCACCTCCAAGGCGCAATCTGTGAAACTTCCGGATGCGCCGAGCAGTGCCCGTATAGCTCTTCTTGGCGACGAGCAGTTCGAACGGGCGGCAACCGATCCCAACTTCATGGAAAGTACCGCAAGACCGCTGGATGACCAATTCATCTCGCTTGACGCTTACGCCGTCGCGCGAGTTGATCTCGACCTACCATTTTCGACCTAGAGCCCGATGTGCGCTGAGGTTGAGAGTTGAGCCCAGCGTCATGCGCAGCCGCATCAATCGCTCTGGCCCGAAGCGGGTGACACAGATCGTCAGGCGTCACTGGCCAGGGGAGTGTCGACGCACCTTGTCCCAGGCCCCCAAGATTCGCTGCTTGCATCCGCGTGCGGCATCGTCGACCGTCGGGAATCACATAGACGCATTCTCATGCGGTCGCCCGCCTTGATCCGCCGTCGAGGAGTTCCTGAAGGTCCTCTTTTGGCACCGGTCTTGAAAGCAAAAAGCCTTGTAGCTGGTCGCAGCCGAGCTTGCGCAGATAATTGCACTGGCTCTCGGTCTCGACCCCTTCCGCTGTGGTGCTGAGGCCAGTCACGCGAGCCAGGTCGATAATCGCCTGAACGATGGCCTCGTCACCGTTCGAGCCGCCAAAGCCCTGCACGAAGCTTCGGTCGATCTTGATCCTGTCCACTTCCAGGCTCTGCAGTCGGCCCAATGAGGAAAATCCCGTACCGAAATCGTCAAGCGCAAAGCGCACCCCGACACTGCGCAACGCTGCCATGTTCTGCTGGCATTCGGTGGGGCGCTCGGAGAGCGTGCTTTCCGTAACCTCCAGCTCGAGCCGCCGTGGATCCATTTGCGTTTCCAACAAGATGCTCGTCACTTTCATGGCAAAGCTCGGATTGTTCAGCTGCAACCCCGATACGTTCACTGCCAGGGTCTCGATCGGCCAATGCACCGCGTCAAGGCAGGCCTGGCGCAGAACCAGCTCGCCTAGAACTTCAATGAGCCCCGTTTCCTCTGCCAATGGTACGAACAAGTCAGGGGCGACCCAACCACGCTCTGCGTGCGACCAGCGCGCGAGGGCTTCGACGCCCGTCATCCTGTTGGTGTCGGCGGTGTAAAGCGGCTGATAATGCACCCGGATGTGGCCGGGCGTTTGCAGCGCCTTGCGCAGGTCCTGTTCGAGACCCTTACGCTTTGCCAGCGTCTGGTCCATCTCGGGTTCAAACAGAGCATAGCCGCTGCGACCGCCGGCTTTGGCGTGATACAGGGCGAGGTCGGCTTTCCGCACCAACTCGACCTGGTCCACCCCGTCCCTGGGAGCAAGAGCTACGCCGACGCTCACCCCGACAAAAACCTGAACTCCGGCGACCTCGAACGGCCGGCGCGCGGACTCGATCAAGTGCTCGCACAATGTTTTGACCTCATTCTCGCCTGCGACCGCGCGCTGGATGATAATGAATTCGTCACCGCCCAGGCGCGCCACCGTGTCAACCTCCACGGTCAGCCGCCTCAGCCGGTCTGCGAACTCCCTGAGCAACTCGTCACCGGCAGGGTGGCCAAAGCTGTCATTGACCTGCTTGAACCGGTCGAGGTCAAGATAGAGGATCGCGAGCTGCTCGCCCGTCGCGGGCAGCAGTGTCAGCGCATCAGCCAAACGACTGTTGAAATGGCCGCGACTGTGCAGCCCTGTAAGCAGGTCGTAGTGGGCCAGGTGATAGATGTGATTCTCGGTCTCAATCAGCCTCAAAGTCCGCCGGCGCAAAGCGGCCAGAGCTACAATAATTCCGCCAAGTACCAGTCCGAACACCGCCACGAGTATTGGCACCAGTTGAAAAAGGACAAACGCCCCGGGCCGATATGGCTGCCACACAAAGAAGCCGACAGTCGAACCAGAGCGACCGACGAGGGGATAGGACGCCTCTTCAGAGCTAAGCATGTTTGACCAGGAGAAGTGTGCGTCGTCGAGCAGATAGTCTTGGCGCAAGGAGGCAAGCAGACTGCCGTCCAGATAGCGAACGGCAACGTGTAGGAATTCCTGACCTGGTACTTGTGCAATGTGGCCGCTGTCGGAAACGACTGGCTTGATGCTGACAATGGCAGGATGGCCGGAGATGACGACCATGTCGGAAGCACCTATCGTGAGCACCTGCTCGGTGACGCCGTCGGTGTCCCCCTGTTTCAGCCTCGCCCTGAGGTTCTCCACGAGAGGCGCAGTGGTCGGGCGTATGGATTGATAGCTCGCCGGATCCACCGCCGATCCATCGGCGAATGCGTAGACTGGCGCGTCCTTCGGATCGAGAATGTAGACCTCATCGTGGCCGAAATACGTGTGCATCCAGGTGCCGAGATTGGTGTCGACCCATTTGGCATCCTGGCTCCGCAGGGCGCTGACCGCGTCGTCCCAGACGGTGACGCTCTCCTGATCGTGGGCTATTCCGCTCTCCAGCTTGGATATGATCAAGGCGACCAAGCTTTTCTGCCGCGACACGGCAACACCATCGGACTGGGTCGCCGACCACAGCAAAAGGCCTGTGGTGAGGGTCGCAACAAGCAGCGTCACGACAATGATGGGCAAAGCCGTTCGCTTGAAAAAAAGGCGACGTGTTGGTTCGCCGAAATGCCGGAGCAGCGTCATGAGGCTGCTTTACGCTAAGAAAACTGCTGGACCGTTAAAGGCGCGGCATCAGGCAAGCTGCACGTTTGAAAAGGCCAGT
>NZ_RZTG01000033.1:0-16376 GCF_003997175.1 Mesorhizobium sp. Primo-A | reverse complement strand
CGTATGCCGACGGGCGCAGGCGCGAAGACCGAGATCGCCTTTGGATGGACCTTGAAATGGGCTGGTGTCGAGGTGACGATCTCACCATCGGTGTTGACCGGCATCGGCTTCTCCGTCTCGATGTCGAACTCGACGCACCTAGCCGTGCGCACCTCTCGCCAGGCGCCATGCCTTCCAGACCGGAAGGAGCGGAGCATCAGCGCCAGCTTCCAGAGGTTCGTCATTTCCAAGCTATAAAGATCGAGATGTCCGTCATCGATCTCGGCCGTCTCTTCCACCACGTTGCCGCCGCCGTAATGGCGACCGTTTCCCACCGCAATCTGGTAGGTTTCGACGTCGGTCGACGCGCCTTTCTCAATAATCTTCGCGTGGAATCGCGTGGCCCGCGTCAACACTTTCACCGCCGCCAGCGCATAGCCGAGCCTGCCGAAACGCTTCTTCAAAGTGGGATCCAGACCCTTCGCCAATTCAGTGCTGAGTCCGATACTCGCAACGTTGAAGAAGGCATTGCCATTGACCGTGCCGATATCGATCTGCCGGAGTCGGCCCCGCACGATCACGTCAGCGGCCTGCAGAAGATCCATAGGGATGTCGAGTGTGCGAGCGAGGTCATTAGCCGTTCCCATAGGAATAATGCCCATCGGCAGGCGGCTTTCCACTACAGCCATCGCCGCCGCCGACAACGAACCATCGCCACCGCACACGACCACAAGGTCCGCCGTTTGGCGCAAGCGAACGATGTCACGAGCGATCTCCGGCAACGCCTCGAACTTTTCGACAGTGACAGAAAGCCGGCCGCGCTCCAGCCGCTCCACAATCGGGGCGATCAGCTCCTGGCCGCGCCGCGCCTTTGGATTGAGGAGCAGCAATGCGCGCCTTTTGGCCAGTTTGCTCATTCAAAGATCGATCCGATGGTTCATAACGCATGCACACAAGGCGGCTGTTCATTCGACCGCAGCCGACGTTTTTGGCTCTCCGGACCTACCTCCACCGCGGTTGCGAACGGCGCAATTTTTTGACCTCCAGCGGCCCCTGGATCGCTATCCGAGTTCGTGGCCGTCACGCCGTGCACAACCGTCCTGGCAATTTCGCACAGGTTCTGGTGGTGCGTGAGATAGACCACTTGGCCAGCACATGCCATTCCCAAACAAGCTGAAACCTCCTCGGAGAGGACATGGTCGAAGGAATGATCATCGGCGCGCCTATTTATCGCGGAAGAGGTTGAAGCGCGGTCGATCGCATCGCGGATATATCCGGGGCGGATTTGCAGTCCGTCCTTCAGCGCGCCGCTTTGATGCTCCGGAACGTCGCCGGCGTCCCGCTGGAGCCTGAGACAGAAGATGCGCTCAAGCCCATTGCCGGAGAGATTTAAATCGGCAGCGCCAGATCGGCCTGGCTCTGTAAAATCTGGGAGCCGGTCGCGATTGGCCGGAACCAAACAGAACAGCCGTAATTATCAGCCGAGGGAAGCAACCGCATAGGAAGCGGAACGATGGCTGAAATTCTTGAAACTTGGCAGTTCAAGGTTGCGCTTCAAACGTGCTGAGAAATCGTTGAGGCGCGCAAAGGAAGAAGCGGACAGGAAAAATGGCGTGGTGAATATCGCCCTGTGCTGCAGGGTCCGGGCAGCTCAACAGCGCGTGACGGAGGCCTCGGGAGCGCCAGACCAATATCTATACGCGGGCGGCCTCCAAATCACCCCCGAATGGACATGAAATGGCGAGGAGTTGCCGTCATGACAATACTGTTTGAGCCGCTGGACTCGGATTACCATAAGCGCAGCGTGCTTTACCACGCCACGCGGTTGTCGATGCTCCACGATCGAATGCTGATGCGTTTCGACAAGGTAGACGAAGCGGCCGATAAGGTTGAAGCCGCAGCGGCCGTGCTGGTCGATATCACCCACGGCTCTGCCCTTGACGCGTTCCAGAACTCGGTGTTGCGGATTTCAGATGGAAACGGGTCAGACCCTCGGCCGCTGATCTGCGAGGAATGGCCGCAAGCGTTCGGCGGCTAGGGGGAAGGTCCCGCATCCGCGCCCGATGGGCAGGGCTCTCGCGGGTGTCCCGCCAAACTTGCGATTCGGGTCCAAGGTTCCGCTCAGAAGCCTGCCACGTTTCGGCAGCATTCTCGTTGGTGCGCGCTCTTCGCCCAACCGGCCCCAGTCGCCCCACTTCACGCTCAAGCCAGCTTCGCCTGACGGACGCGTCCTGCCCCTCGGGCATTTACGTTTTGATAACCCTCCTGAGTTTGAAGACAAAACCTATCGGCTCCTTTTGCCTTGCATCGTGTTAGGGCTTGGAACAAACCAACGGAGCTGCAAGCAAAATGGCCGCCGTAACCAATGCCAAGGGCGTTCCGCTCCCCTATAGTGGGTCCTCCGCAAGGTGGTACTCGGCGACGAATTCGGGCCCGGCCCTCTACGGCAGCATCTACAACGATTCGCTGTATGGCGACGGCAGCGTCAGCGTTACGATGTATGGCGGCCAGGGCGACGATATCTACTACCTGTACTCCGCGAAAAACAAAGCGGCGGAGCTGCCCAACGAGGGCATCGATACGATCTCGACCTGGATGAGCTACAGGCTGCCGGCGAATTTTGAGAATCTGACGGTCACCGGCGATAAACAATATGCCTTCGGAAACGCATTGAACAATATCGTCGTCGGCGGTTCCGGCCAGCAGACGCTCGACGGCTTGAAGGGCGACGACGTTCTCAAGGGTGGCTCCGGCGCTGACATTTTCGTCGTCAAACCAGGCAATGGCAGCGACCTTATTCTCGACTTCGGCGCCGACGACACCGTGCGCGTCGGAGGCTACGGCTTCCTCTCTTTCGACCAGGTGCACGCCGCCATGGTGCAGTCGGGATCGAACGTCCGACTTACCCTGTCGCCAACCGAGTTTCTCGTCTTCGAGAACAAGACCATCGACCAGTTCAGCGCCAACCAGTTCGATCTCGCCCTGGACAAGTCGCATCTGACGCTCACCTTCTCGGACGAGTTCAATACGTTGAACCTGCACAGCGGTTCTAGCGGGACCTGGGATACGAACTTCTGGTGGGGTGCTCCGAACGGCAGCTCGCTCACCACCAACAGCGAGCTTCAGTGGTATATCGACACCAGCTACGCCCCCACGAGTTCGGTCAACCCGTTCAGCGTACAGGACGGTGTTCTCACCATTACGGCCGCCCGGGCTCCCGATGCGATCAAGCCCTACATAAACAACTATGATTACACGTCAGGTCTGCTGACGACCTACCATTCCTTCGCACAGACCTACGGCTATTTCGAAATTCGAGCCGACATGCCCGAAAAGCAGGGTGCATGGCCGGCCTTCTGGCTTCTTCCGGCGGATGGCTCCTGGCCGCCGGAACTGGACGCAGTGGAGATGATCGGCCAGGATCCCAACAAGCTCACCCTGACCAGCCACTCGAATGCCACGGGGTCGCATACAAAAGTGACCTCGACCGTATATGCAGCGGATACCGCAGGGTTCCACAAATATGGGGTGCTTTGGACCCCAAGCGAACTGGTCTGGTATTTCGACGATGTCGAAGTTGCCCGCGCACCAACGCCTGCCGACATGCACAAGCCAATGTATATGCTGGTCGACCAGGCTGTCGGCGGCATGGCGGGAGCGCCCGCCGACGGGCTTGCCACCCCTTCTGAAATGCACGTCGACTATGTTCATGCCTACGCGCTGAATGACTGGTTCATCTAGGTGCCATGCTGGAAGATGGAGTGAAACCGACATCCTTCACCAACTGGTCTCGAACGCGTTCATTGCCGCTTGCCGCCGCACTAGGCCCGAGGTGAAGGACGATGTCTCACTCCCGCCCTTCTGAGCCGCCGCGAACAACGCTCACGGCCGTATTGGCTTCCTTTCGGCGGGCATTCGCCGGCATCGCCTTGATGAGCGGGGTCGTCAATGTCCTGGCGCTGACCGGCTCGTTCTTCATGCTGCAGGTCTACGATCGCGTCATCCCCGGCCGCAGCGTGCCGACGCTTGTCGGCCTTTGCTTGTTTGCGGGCACGCTGTTCCTCTTCCAGGGCGTTCTTGAGCTGATCCGATCGCGGCTGCTGGTGCGTATCGGCATGGCGCTCGATGCGCGGCTCAGCGGGCAGGTCTACACCGCACTGATGCGTCTGCCGTTGCGCACGAAGCTTCCCGGCGATGGCTTGCAGTCATTGCGGGACCTCGATCAGGTCCGATCGTTCCTGTCGAGCGCTGGGCCGACCGCGCTGTTCGACCTGCCCTGGATGCCGCTTTATCTCGCAATCTGTTTCCTGTTCCATTTCTGGATCGGCATGACCGCGCTCTTGGGCGCCATCATTCTGTTTGCCCTGACCTTACTGGCGGAACTACGCACGAGGGAGACGGCGAAACGTGCTAACAGCCAGGCCGCTTCGCGCAACACACTGGCGGAAGCGACACGCCGCAACGTCGAGGTGCTTCAGGCAATGGGTTTTGGCCCACGCATTGCCGATCGCTGGTCTGCCGTCAACGACGACTATCTCAAGACGAATGCCAAGGCGAGCGATTTGGCGGGGACGCTCGGAACGATTTCGAAAGTCGTGCGCATGATGCTTCAATCCGGCATCCTGGCGATCGGCGCCTGGCTCGTCATCCATCAGGAGGCAACAGGAGGCATCATGATTGCCAGCTCGATCATAATGAGCCGGGCGCTGGCACCGATTGAACTCGCGATCGTGCATTGGAAGAGCTTCGTCAGCGCCCGCCAGGCCGGGGCCCGCCTCACCCACCTTCTGGGGCTGCTGCCCGAGGCTGCAACAACTGTCTCGCTGCCGCCGCCGTCGTTTCGCCTCTCGGTAGAGCGCATCAGTGTGGCGCCGCCGGGCGAGCGCCGCCTTGTCGTCCAGGATGCGGGCTTCGTGCTGGAGAAGGGCGCCGGCCTCGGCATCATCGGTCCGAGCGCTTCGGGAAAATCCTCGCTCGTCAGAGCCATCGCCGGCGTCTGGCTGCCAGTGCGCGGTACCGTCAGGCTCGACGGTGCGACGCTCGACCAGTGGTCGTCGGAAGACCTAGGCAAGCATGTCGGTTATCTGCCGCAGGATGTCGAGCTGTTCGACGGCACCATTGCCGAGAACATAGCTCGCTTCGAACCCCGGCCCCCCTCGGACAAAATACTGACCGCTGCGCGCGCCGCCGGTGTTCATGATCTGGTGGTTCACCTGCCTGAAGGTTATGAAACGCGCATTGGCGAGGCCGGGTCGGCGCTTTCGGCGGGCCAGCGACAGAGGGTCGCTTTGGCGCGTGCTCTCTATGGCGATCCGTTTCTTGTCATACTCGACGAGCCGAATTCCAATCTCGATGCCGATGGCGAAGCCGCCTTGACGGCGGCGATCCAAGGCGTGCGCGACAGAGGCGGCATGGCCATCGTGGTGGCGCATCGCCCGAGTGCATTGCAAAGTCTTGACCAGATCCTTGTCATGACGAACGGCAGCATTCAGGCCTTTGGCCCGAAGAATGAGATCATGACCAATGTGACCCGTCCCATCAGCGTTCCGTTGAAAGTTGTCCCAAGTCCTGAAGAGGCGGCGCTCTGATGCCGGAGAGGGCGACATCGGTGGTCGACCGGGCCATTCGACGTTATCTGCTTGGCGGCATTGCGACCTCCATCCTACTGGTCGGTGGAGCGGGCAGCCTTGCCGCCGTGATCGACCTCTCTGGCGCGGTCATTGGATCGGGAAAGCTGGTTGTCGATTCCAGCGTCAAAAAGGTGCAGCATCCGACGGGCGGCGTGGTCGGCCAAATCTTCGTGCGCGAAGGCGATGCCGTGCAAGCGGGACAGGTTCTGATTCATCTGGATGAAACAGTCACCCGCGCCAATCTGGCCATTGTCACCAAGAGCGCGGATGAACTCGATGCCCGCCTGGCACGTCTCAAGGCCGAGCGCGATGGTGCGGACGCCATCGGTTTTCCGCCGTCGCTGATGTCTCGGCGGGACGATCCGGATGTCAGCGGAACAATGGCCGGAGAGCAGTCGCTCTTCGAGTTCCGCCGGCAGGCACGCGCTGGCCAGAAGGCGCAGTTGGCGGAACGTATCTCCCAGCTCGCCGAAGAAGTCTCCGGCCTGACCGAGCAAAAGGACGCCAAGAGCCAGGAAATCAAGCTGATCGGAACCGAGCTCGCGGGCATGCGCACATTATGGGAGCGCAAGCTGGTCTCGATCGATCGCATCACCGCGCTCGAGCGCGAGGCCGTGCGGCTGGAGGCTGAACACGGGCAGTTGATCGCGGCGATAGCGCAGTCGAAAGGTCACACGTCGGAAATCCGCCTGCAGATCATCCAGATCGATCAGGATCTGCGCAGCGAAGTCGCCACGGAGCTGCGTGAGGTCCAGGCAAAACTCTCGGAGCTAGTCGAACGCAAGGTATCGGCCGAGGACCAGCTCAAGCGCATCGACATTCGAAGCCCGCAGGCCGGCGTCGTCCTTCAGCTTGCCGTACATACGATTGGGGGTGTCATCACTGCGGGCGAACCGGTCATGCTCATCGTGCCGGTCGCGGACCGACTGACCGTCGAAGCCCGTGTCGCTCCACAGGACATCGATCAGCTGAAACAGGGGCAGGAGGCGACGCTGCGGCTTTCGGCCTTCAATCAGCGGACCACGCCTGAACTCAACGGAAGCGTCAGCAAGATCTCCGCCGATCTCAGCACCGACGAGCGCACCGGCGCCGGTTATTACACTGTGCATATCGTTTTGCCGCGCACGGAACTTGCCAGACTCAAAAGACTGACCCTGGCGCCCGGCATGCCGGTCGAGGTGTTCTTCACGACCAGCAGCCGCACGATGCTGTCCTATCTCGTCAAGCCCCTGGCCGATCAGATTCAGCGAGCATTCCGGGAGGAGTGAAGCGCGCCTGGGCTGCAGCGACCGGCCGCTTCCCGCCGCGAGCATTCATCGGCTGGGAAATTGGCAGAATGCTGCTTTCGGTTTATTGATCCTCGACGACTCCCTGCTGGCCTCGATCCACTGGCCGCCTCCGAGGTAAAAGGCATGGGGACGTCGAACGCGGGCACGTTGGCTTCAATGCTCAACCGGCCTAGGGGTTAAGGACCGAGTGGAGCCGCGCCTTGAGGGTGGCTGCAGCATGCCAGGACATAGCCGACCGAGTTCTGCCGCGTCCGGCATGGCCAAAATAGGAATTGACCCCTCGCCCGAGTCAATTCTTGCTTGACATTTACGTTCCCGTTCTGTTCACTTCCCGAGCCTGCCGGAAAGGCCAACTGCCATGCTCATGCCGATCATCACGTAAGGCGCTCAAAGGGATGAACCTGCTCAACGGCGAACTTAGGAGCGACTTGATGTGCTCCCTCCATCACGCGTGCGACACGCTAGGAGGAACCGCGATGGGAACGATGTACTTCGATGCCGAGGTCAAAGCCGAGTTGCACTCTGAAGCGGTGAAGCTTGTCGCCCGCTACGAAAGCCCGCTTGAGACCGTGAAGGCGCTGATGGCCTACAACCGCGAGCCAGAGACTCAGATACTCGCCATAGCCCAGGCATCCGGGGATAGGTTCCATTGGCTACGACGATACGCCCCCTGTTGTAGGATGACCGGCGTGGACATTGCGAAGTCCCGCCCTGCGGCTAGGATAGCGCGGATGAACGGAACGACCTCCGAGGCAGCTTGTGCTGACGCACTCGCGGCGCTCCGCACGGCAGGGCGAGGCCGGGAAACGAAGTTGCCCATAAACTGATCGGAGGAGACTTGGTATTGCGACCCCTCGCGCGACCTCGGCAGGTTGAATCGTTCCCGGCGTGACAGGAGAGCTTTTTAGCCATGCATGACCTTATCGCTTTCATACAAAGCAACTCTGCGCTGGTGGCGGCTAACCCGTTGGCCTTTGCTACGTCTGCCGCATTGTTCGTCGCCGGCGGATTTGCCGTGGGGCGCTATTTCCTTGCGGAGCGCATTGCCAATCTGGAAAGCCGGATTGCGCGGCGCGACGAGGAGATCACGGACCTGAAGGCCAAGCAGAAAGCACCGGACCCGGAAGGCCCTGTGCCTCTATTCGAGATGACAGAGATGCTTCCCCCTGCGCCGTTCAACTTCAACCGGCTGTTGGTCAGCGGAAAAACACCCTCCAGGTTGAATAGTTTACTCTCCCAACAGAAAGCACCAGGCTGATCGTGGTCACGGCCTTCCACCGTCATGAGACCGGCGACCTGCAAACCGGCAAGCATGCTGGCCTCATTGCGTGGTCGCGCGAGGGTAACCCTTCGGTGGCTTATGGCGAGCCGACGACTCTGTTTGCGGGTGGCGACGTGCCGGACATGGAATAGCTGGAGGTGGTTTCATCCTTGGCAGCTACTTTGAATGCGTTCCGGAATTCTGAGGTTGGCATTTCGTCGGCGAGTGCAGCGATGCAAACGCGCATCGCGTAATCCACCTGTTTTGGAATGCGGGACAACGAAAAGATCCGACAGGAATGCCAACCCCCTACTCCACGATCTTCCAGTATGAGTCCTTGCGGATCACCTTTCCGTCACGAAATGTGTAGAAATCGCAACCTCGAACTTCCTTTTTGACGCCCTCGCGGGTGGTGCCGGTGAGGGTCCATTTCGACATGCCGGTGCTGGCAGCCTCGTCCGCAAAGTGCTGTCCACTGCCGTAATGCACATCGGGCAGACCCTCAAAGCGCGTCGCTAGCGCGTCTCGTACGCTGCGCTTGCCCTCGCAGCGCGTTCCCCAAGGCTCGGCCCCCCCTTGGCATCTCCAGAACGCAGTCGTCGGCAAAGAACGCCATGATGCGGTCCAGATCGTGCGCATTGAAGGCCTCGCAAAGCTCCGTCAATGTGGCTCGAATGTCCATTCGCGAACGGCTCCTCGGATTTCGAAGTAGGTCACTGGCGGCGGATCCGGTCAAGTGTCCAGCCAGACACCCTGGCTATGACCGGGATGGAGCGCGGCTTCCACCACTCACCCCTTCTTAGCGAACGCCCAGACCATCAGCGGGTATTCCTCGTCGTTACTGAGATCCCGCCACAGGCCGTAGGCGCGAACAGGGCCACCGATATGGGCCCTGGCGCAGGCCTTGTTGCCCCAGCCGTGGACCTTGACGTTGGCTTCGGGGAAGCCGCCGTCCACCATCAGCTGCTTGAGTCCGGCGGGCGTCCATCTGTTGTAGTCGTGCGGTCTGGCGTGCACGCGAAACAGGAAGGGCGTTGCCACCATCGCCCAACCGCCGGGTCGGGTCATGGCGTGGATGTTCCGCACCGCCGCCTGCGGACGCTGCACGTGTTCCAGCACCTGGTCGGCGATGACGATCGAATACTGCTCATCGGTGCGGTCGTTGCAGATGTCGAAGGCGGGGAAGTCGACAGAGCGGTAGTTGGAGCACATTGTGCGCCAATAGCGGTTCCAGCCGGGCGAGATCTCGATCACGTCGGAGGATTTACGGTTGCTGGCTTCGAGAAAGAGGCTGAAAGCCTCGATCTGGCGGATACGCAGCCAGTTGCGGGAATCATAGCCAAGCAGCCGCTTGGCTGCCTGTTTGCCACGGCTCTTCAGGGTGCCGGCAAGGCTCTCAGTCATCACGACCTCCAGAGACCCGCCGTCCTTGCTGGTAGCACTATGTTATGGGCAAAAGATGACAACGCAGCGCCGCCGCCGGCGGCGCGACCAGAAACAATGTACCAGCAGGGCCACCGCCCCACAGTGGAGCTTCCGTTCCCATTTCCCACTCAGACAACGGATGAGCAGACTAACCCTGCTTAATAATCGCCGTTGTAGTACCTGTCGTCGCACGGCGCCGTGTAGATGCGGCCGCGGCGGTCCTGGTAGCGGCACATCTGTTCGCCGCGACGCTGCGGCGTAGTGGCCGAGCCGACGACGGCGCCGAGCAGGGCGCCGCCGGCAGCGCCGATGAGCGTGCTTTCGGTGTTGCCGCCGATGGCCTGACCGACGAGGGCGCCGCCAGCGCCGCCGATCAGAGCGCCAGTTCCGGCCCGCTGCTGGCCTTCGGTCTGCGCGCACCCGGCCAGTGCCGCGGTCATCAGCACGGCGGCTATGACTTTGTGAACGTTCATGTAAGGTCTCCCTTGAAGGCCTGATATCCCTATGGCTTGCCACCTGCGGCTGCAATGCGGCGGAACGGGGGCACGAGCCGTCACGATAAAAGACATGGTTTCTCGGGTGTTGATAGAAGCCTGCCTGCTATTTTCCGCGCTTCTCGTTTATGGCGACAAGTCCATTCGGTACAAAGTGTCGATCATTGTGTAACGAGATTGAAGCCTCATACCGCTAGGATCGTCCGGTTCAAGCGAACGTTCAATCTGCCTTCCAGGCGCGAAATGATGGAACAGGCGCACACGGTCCGTCGACCTGCTGAGAACGCACAGCGCGTGCGCGCAGCTCAATACCTGCGAATGTCCACCGACCACCAGAGCTATTCGATCGACAATCAGAAGGATGCAATCCGTGAATTCGCGGATGCGATGAACTACGACACCGTGGCCACATACGAGGACGCCGGTCGCTGCGCTTGAACCTCGAAGCAAAGGCTGTTGGCGGATGTCGAAACGAAGAACGCGGATTTCGAATCGTCATCGTCTACGATGTGAGCCGCTGGGGCGATTCCCGAACCCCGATGAGAGTGCGTCGTACGAGTATCGGTGTCGTGTTGCCGGCGTTGAATTGAATATTTTGGCGAACAGTTCGCAAACGATGGCAGCATCGGATCAGACCTGCTCAAGGCGATAAAGCGCACGATGGCGTGCCGAGCACAGCCGGGTGTTGTCGGTCAAGGTGTTTGCCGGCCAGTGCAGGCTCGTTCGAATGGTGACACCGGCAGGGAGGGTCGGCCGGCCTGGGCCTGAGGCGCCGGTTCATCGACCAGCTTGGGTGCACAAAGACCATGCTCGCTCTCAAAGAGTACAAGGGCCTCCAGACGGATCGGGGCATCCTCGTGCCTGGACCACCTGATGAAATTGCGGCGGTGCGCTGGATCTACCATGAATACGTGAAGGCTGGTCGGACCGAGCTTCAGATTGCGCGGTCGTTGAATGCCAAGGGAGTGGTCACCGGTCTCAACCGACCTTAGAATTTCCGCTGCCCAAATTGTAGGCGCTGCCGCGATCAGCCTAGCCGTTCATCGGGTGCAAGGCGGGACAGTAGGCCGCGAATAGAGAAACGCAGGCCATCCGACGCGAAAACAAGATCTGGAGCCTCTCCAAATAGGCTGGTCAATGCGGCGCGCATATAGCGTGTTCCATATCCTACTCGCGAGGGTTGAACTACCGACGGTCCTCCTGATTCGATCCATCTCAGCGTCAGCACTGGTTCCGAACTCGCCGTTATATTCCATTCCATTCGTATCCTGCCTTCGGGGCGGGACAAGCCGCCATATTTAATGGCGTTTGTTGCTAGTTCATGAAGCGAGAGGGCGAGAGTTGTACCGGCATCGCGCGAAAGCAGCACCTCGGGTCCGTCGATCGTGATGGCAGTTTGTTGCTTGGAAAGGTATGGCGCGAGGACCGATTTTGCGACATCCGTTAAGGCCACGGTCTCGCCACCGGCAGCAAAAACTGCAGAATGAACATCCGACAAGGCCCTCAATCGCCCTTTGAAGTCTTCTGCAAGCCCTTCTGCCGAGATCGCACCGCGCCTGGTCATATCGAAGATGGATATGACGGTCGCCAGGATGTTTTTCACTCGATGATTTAGTTCAAGGCGGAGTTCCGTCTCCCGCTCAAGATAGTCACGCACGTCGCGCTGGCGAATTCTGGTGAGGAGTGCCGACTGGATTCCGCTTATTAGTTCGAGCGCAGCCACTGGACGCTGATAGTATATCTGACGTGAACGTGGCCAGGCAGCGCTCAGCGCCGCTTGGATGCGTGACTGCTGTGCCCCACGGTCCAACAAAACAACGATTGGAATTTCCGACCAATTCGGCTGCGCCTGAAGGAAACTTTCAACTGTTGCGATAGCCTGAGGATTTAAGGCTTCATGGGTAACAACCAGCACTCCAGGGGACAGTGCAAGCAATCCCTCTAAGTCCTCGGGGCTCGCCGCTCGAGCCCGTAAACCACGTTCCTGCAGCAGGGAGGCGGTGTAACCAGCATCCTTGCGGTAAGGCGCCAAAATGAGCACCCAATCCAGTGTTCCCAGCCCGTTTCGCTCGACGTCGCTCACGTCTCGGGCAGAGGATTGTAAGCAACCACGGAAACGCCGGAACTCGCGATGAAAAGTTCCCGGACATCGAGATCGTGGGGACCGTGGCGTTTCTTGACGACCGTGATATTGCGCCTAAGGCGGCCTTCATGCTCGGACATGCGCAGCAGAAGCACGGTGTCGCCGAGAAAACTGACGTCCACGTCGATCCCAACATTCTGCCCGAGCAAACCATGCTGGGCGACAATGAGCATGGTTAGCACGTCAGCGCGAGCGAGATGTTTCAGGAGAGACTGGATGTCCAGCACCGCCTTTTCCCGGTGGGGAAGAGAATTCAGATAGCCGGTGAAGCTGTCAATCACGACTACCCGGGTATTGTTGCGACTGACGACTTGCTGCACAATCTGGCCGAACTCTCCGGGCGAGATTTCGTTCGGACTAAAATCGTAGATGACGAGTTGGCCGTCCTTGTAGAACTGCCGAAGATCCATCCCAAGGCCTTCGGACCGGCGAAAGAAAGTCTCCAGCCGCTCCTCAAACAGGAACAGGGCCACGCTCTCGCTCCGTTGAAGCGCGGCAGTGGCGTAAAGCGACGACATCGTCGACTTGCCTGTCCCCGACTGACCAATCACGAGCGTTATGGTTCCCGATTCCTGGCCGCCGCCGAACATCTCGTCGAGAGCGGCTACCCCTGATTTGATCAGTTGCGGCTTGGTCACTTCGGCAGGCGACCCGGGCACAATCCTCGGAAACACCACAACGCCTTCACCCTCGCGAATGGCCATATCGTGATAACCGTCTGCAAACGGCACGCCGCGCATTTTGCTGACTTCAACACGCCGGCGCACGCCGCCGTAATCCTCGAGAGATTTATCAAGCCGGATCACGCCGTGGGCAATGCCCTCGATTTCCTCGCCATTGTGATCGCCTCCGCTGGTCTGGGTGTCGAGCAACACCGCCACAATGCCCCGCTTGGCCAGGAAGGCCTTGAAACCAATCAGCTCGCGCCGGAACCTCGGTGTGTCGCCGGTAATCAGCCGGATCTCGAGCAGCGAGTCATAAACAAGCCTGTGTGGCTTGTGTTCTTCAATCGCGCGTTCAATCGCCTTGCGCGTCTCATCCAATCGAAGGTCCGCAGTCTGGAAAATCGTCTGATCGGCCGCTCCGCTCAAGGTCTCCGAAGCGGACAATTCCTCAACGCGGATGCCATCAAGCGTCCAGCCGTGTGAGGACGCAATCGCTTGCAGTTCGGCGGCGGTTTGCGAAAGGCTGACATAGATGCAGCGTTCACCGGCTGCCACACCAGCGCGCAGGAATTGCAACGCCGCGGTCGTCTTGCCTGCGCCTGGATCGCCTTGCACGATGTAGAAATTTGAAGCGGGCAATCCACCGCGAAGAATTTCGTCCAAGCCGGCAATGCCGGAACTTACAACGGGCTGCTTCTTTCGCTCGGTCATTCCGCCATCGTCTCCAAACAGGAATCGCAAGCCGCCAGTATCACAGGTTCGAAGTAGAACTGGGTGGAGCGATCGGCGGCCCGGCCCGGTATCTGAAATTCCAATTTCTGTAACGGCCGCGCCCCCGTCAGGCAAGTAGCTCGTTGCAGGCCACGGCAGTCACGGCCTGTGCCACAGCGCGCACGCCTTCCCATCGTCTGTGGAACCATCCAAGACGCCAGCAGTTTCACAGAGTTAACAAATGAACGGATGGGGTATGATTCAAGGGACCGTCGATAAAGCCGATGAGGATCGCTACCGCGTTCTCGTCGAAGCCGTTACTGATTATGCGATCTATATGTTGGACCGTTCGGGAACCGTGACGAGTTGGAACGCGGGGGCCGAGCGGTTCAAAGGCTATTCCGCGAGCGAGATCATCGGTCAGCATTTCTCGTGCTTCTACACGGAGGAGGATCGCGAAGCTGGTCTTCCATCGCGGACTCTGGAGACAGCAGCCCGCGATGGCAAATTTGAGACCGAGGGCTGGAGGGTTCGTCGCGACGGGACTCCTTTCTGGGCTCACGTTGTGGTTGATCCTATACTCGATCCAAGCGGCAGACTAACCGGCTTCGCCAAAGTCACCCGTGATCTTACCGAGCGCAAGAAAGCGGAGGAGGAAATCCGGAAAAATCAGGAGCAGTTCCAGCGTCTGGTTCAGGGCGTGACGGACTACGCGATCTACATGCTTGATCCTGAAGGCGTAATCACGAGCTGGAACTCGGGTGCAGAACGCATCAAAGGTTACTCGGCCGACGAAATAATCGGCAAGCACTTTTCGCAATTCTACACGCCCGAGGACCGTGAGCGGGGCAGTCCGCAAAGTGCCCTGGAGATCGCCGCCCGTGAAGGGCGAGTTGAGCGCGAAGGCTGGCGTATACGCAAAGACGGAACTACGTTCTGGTCCCACGTGGTCATCGACGCCATTCGGCACGAGGATGGCGAACTCCTGGGGTTCGCGAAGATCACACGCGACATTACGGAGCGGAAGAAGGCGCAGGAGTCCTTGGATCAGGCCCGTGAGGCCCTTTTCCATTCACAAAAAATGGATGCGGTCGGCAAGCTAACGGGCGGCGTCGCCCACGATTTCAACAATTTGCTGATGGCGATTCTGGGAAGTCTTGAGCTGCTCCGCAAACGGCTTCCCGACGATCCACAATTGCTGCGTCTTCTCGACAACGCGGTGCTCGGCGCGCGACGGGGAGCGTCCTTGACGCAGCGCATGCTGGCCTTTGCCCGGCGGCAGCAACTCGATCCAAAGCCTGTCGATTTGATAGGGCTCATACACGGAATGAAGGATCTCTTGGAACGATCGCTGGGCTCAAGGGCGATCATAGAGACGAAATTTCCGCTCTCGCTTGATCGTGTGATGGTTGATGAAAGTCAAATCGAACTCGCATTGCTCAATCTGTGCGTCAATGCCAGGGACGCGATGCCTGATGGTGGGACGATCGTCATCTCCACTCGGATGGAACAGGTCGGCGAAAGCAAACAGGCTGGCTTGGCCCCGGGGCATTATGTCTGCCTCTCGGTAGCAGACGCTGGCGAAGGAATGGACGAAGAAACACTAGCTCGGGCGACAGAACCGTTCTTCACCACAAAAGGCGTTGGCAAAGGCACGGGTCTCGGTCTGTCTATGGTCCATGGGATGACAGAACAAATGGGCGGGCGCCTGACGCTTAGGAGCCGCAAGGGAGCAGGAACGACGGCGGAACTGTGGCTGCCGGTGGCCACCGCGAGCTCGGAAGTCGCGCGCGGGCCGGATGTTCTTGCCGAGGAAGCCATTGAGACGGCGTCGCTGCGGATTCTGGCAGTGGATGACGATGCGCTGGTCCTTTTGAATACCGCGGCAATGCTCGAGGATCTCGGCCATACTGTCGCGGAGGCGCATTCTGCGGCGGCAGCCCTCAGGTTGCTGGAGGAGCAGCCGTTCGACCTCGTCATAACGGATCATGCTATGCCGAAGATGACGGGCCTGCAGCTATCGAATACGATCAAAGTCCAGTGGCCGAACGTACCCGTCATTATAGCAACGGGCTACGCCGAACTCCCGGGGACTCGCGACATCAAAATTCTCAGCAAGCCGTTTACTGAAGAAGAATTGGCGAACGCAATAGCAGCCGCTAATGTCGCGTAGGGTCGCCTTAGACACCACCCCCTTTGAGTTCCTTGATGCGTCAAGCTGGGATAAGATCCTCCAATTTTTCTCTGAGAGTACTTGCGAAGCGGCAACCTGCTCGGCGGTCAGAAGGGTCTATGGAAAGTGTACGTTCAAGCAGCCGATTCGTGCGAGAGGACGACTTCGTTCTTCGAAAGATCGCTTTGGTCGCCTGCCCTACCAGCCTATGCCGCACTTTAGCTCCCGGATCTAACTGTTTGCAAGGCTTGGGAACCCGCGAGGCGTTGTTCTCGCAGTCGCGCAGTCAAGCAGGAGTGCGGACAGGCCTACCCAGCAGCGAAACAGAAAAGCGCCGGCGCTGGGTCTTCACCGGGGCTAAGGGCATGTACGAGCTACCCTGCATGTCCGAGTTTCAGCCTGCGCTAATATTGTAAATGAATGACTGTGCGCACCGACTT
Source organism: Mesorhizobium sp. Primo-A (assembly GCF_003997175.1). NCBI lineage: Bacteria > Pseudomonadati > Pseudomonadota > Alphaproteobacteria > Hyphomicrobiales > Phyllobacteriaceae > Mesorhizobium > Mesorhizobium sp. Primo-A. Next base: position 166 of record NZ_RZTG01000033.1, on the reverse strand, counting down.
CTCCGGGTCGTTGCGTTTGGCGTCACTGTGGTTCCCGAAGGGCCGATATACTCCACCAGCGCGAGGCATGACCGCTCAGATTCTGTTGGTCGGCGCCAACGTTCGCGCACCTCTGCGCCGGCCGCCACGGCACTTTGAGGTGAAGTGCCGCTCACGGAGCTAAAAC
>NZ_RZTG01000032.1:0-18339 GCF_003997175.1 Mesorhizobium sp. Primo-A | reverse complement strand
AGCCTTAGCAGCAGTCTTGCGTCCTTTCTGTTGGCCGGCGCTGCCCCGTCTCCTCGCGCTCGGCATGCCGATGTCGGTCCTGTTGCTGGGGGTTGTCGCTCTGGAGCAGCTCGGTGTCTTCAGCGACTCCAAGCTCTTGAACTTTCTCGCCAAATGCACTTATGCGATCTACTTGACCCACTGGTTCGTGGCTATCGTATCCGAGAAGCTCGTTGCCGAAAGCGGAGATTCGGCGCGGCTCGCCTCGGTGCTGTTGTTCGTGACGCCCATGGCCGTCACCTGCGTTTCGGTGCTGGTTTATCTTTTTGCTGAAGTGCCGCTGACCCGATATCTCTCCGGCCGCTTCACAGACAGCTGAATGAGACGGAGAGGCTGGCGATGAGGTTGCACCTCCCCCTACGCCTTTGGTCGATTGTCATCCCCTAGCCTTTTAGACGGCATGACCTTCCAGCCGATTTGTTGGAGGATGGGCCCGGAAACCAAGTCTTTGTCCTCGATCGTGGCGTGGTGCCTGTGCTGGCCCACATCAGGTCGCTCCGATAACCGAGGCGACCAATCAGGTAAGGGGAGCCTGTGCTGATGCCCAGCATCAATGTAGTCATACCCTGCTACAACGCTGATCGGTTCCTCGCGCAATGTATACGCAGTGTGCTTTCGCAAGGCATCGACGATCTCCGGATTGTTGTTATCGATAACGCGTCAACAGACGACAGCGTGGAAGTGGCACGCCGACTTGCCGCCCAAGACAGCCGGGTTGAAGTCGTGTGCCACGCCAGGAATGTAGGGCCAATTGCGTCCTTCAACGAAGGCGTCGAGCTTGCGCGAGGAGACTACTTCATCCTTTTGTGCGCCGACGATCTCCTGACAGACGGCTCGCTCCAACGCGCCGTTGATGTCCTCGAAAGCAATCCTGGGGCTGCTTTCGCCATAGGGTCTGATCTCAGCATGATCGAGGGGAAGGATTTTGCCGAACCAAGTCAACCAGATGGATGGCGCGTAACGGCGGGTGCCCGGTTCATTGAAGACTGTTGTCGTCATCTGGGCCATCTGGGAGTGTCCCTGGCCTTGGGAGCGGTGCTGGTCAGGATGACTGCGCAAAAGGCGGTGGGTCACTACCGTGCGTCACTCGCGCACGCGCCCGATTTGGAGATGGTGCTTCGCCTCGCGCGGTTGGGTTCAATCGTGGAATTCGAGGGCGCGCTCGGTATCCGACGCGTGCATGCAGCACAAATAACGGTGGTCCACTTTTCGGACAAATTAACGCAATTGAAAGAACGAGAGGCGGTATTCGCCAGCTTCTTCTCGTGCGAAGGCGCTGCCATGCCGGCGGCATCGGGGCTTCGTCGCATGGCAATGCGCCGGGTTGCCGATGCCGCTTATTGGTCGGCAGTCTCTCATATTGTCCGAGGAAGGACCGCTTGTGGCGTCGAATTGCTTAGATATAGCTTTTCGCTGTCTCCGATATTGAGGCTGTTTCCGCCGCTGGGCCATCTTTATCGAACGAAGGGCGCCGTCAGACGGGCCTTGGCAGTGGTTTCCGGTCGGTCGGGCTCGTCCACCCGCCAAGTGGAGCATGCGGATACAGCATAGTGCTGATCAAATCCTGTCGAGTGCCACTTTAGAGAGGCGCCCGCCTCCCTACACCATTTGTGATGACAAGCTGCTATCAGCCACCTGGCCTGCCTTGCGGAGCCAAGACAGGAACGGGCCATAGCACACATCGCAGGAAAAGAGGCTGGCGAATACATGCGCGGTACCCTCGGATTTCTGACGCCGAAGTTCCGCATTGCTTAACAGCGCGATGACCGCCTGTGCAAAGTCTGCACCACCATTGGCCACGATCGCTCCCTCATCAAGTTGGTGGGGGTCACCTGCGTCCACACCTATCGAGGTCGTCACGAGGGGGCGGCCGTAAGACATGGCCTCGGCCACCTTTATCTTGACGCCGGCGCTGCCGGAAACGAGCGGGGCCACGACAAGCTGGGCGCGCCTATATTCGGGAGCGAGGTCCGGGAGCGCTCCCACACACTCCAGGCCGGCCGCCGGCGTAACCTCACATGTGAAGGCGGCGGTTCCGACGATGCGAACCCTTGCCGTGGGGCATGAGGTTCGAACAGTTGGCCAGACCTCCTTCAGGAACCACGACAGTGCGGCACGATTTGGCTCTGTGGCATTCCCGACGAAGAGAACGATGGGCTCATTGCTGTCGGGTTGCTTTTCGTGATTGTCGAAGCCCATGCCAAGAGAGATCACGCGTGTCACCCCGAGATGGTTGCGGGCGTAGGAGGCGTCATCCTTGCTGTTGAAACCGACACACTCTGCCGCCTTCAGCGAGTTTGACAATCTCTTTTCCTCGGTCCAATTCTTGTCCGGGCCGGGGGTTGCGCCGGCCTCCCAGCGCGCTGCCCCGTTGCGGTGCTGAAGATGGCCAACAAGTGAGAAAACCCTGTTACCGTTGCGGGAGAGGCCAGGGGCGAAATGCACGGCATCGTGGAACAGTATGACGGCGTCCGGCCGTCCAGCTTCGATACGGTCAAGCACCCACTGAGTCTCTCCCTCGGAAAAGTTCTGGTCCGTCGTTGGGGAAACAGGTGCGGTCTTCCGTCCAAGGAACGATCCGGCCAGATGCCCGGACCGAAGCAACTCCGTGGATAGAAATGTTCTCTGGCCCAATCTGATACTTCGACGAACCTGCCACGAAGAAAACTGCTCTATTTCATATACGCTCCTACAGACTGGACTCCTTCGGCCGCGCGCTATGTTGGATACATACCCGTGTACCTCGTGGCCGGACTTCAGGAGATATCGCCCGAACGCCTGGATATAGGCGCCGTCTCCGCCGAAGAACGCGTCGTACGGATAGCTATGGACGATTGCTATACTGGCCATTTGCCCTCCAAAAAGCTTCTCTCTCGGGCCTTCGCCGGTCGAAGTCGCGGGCTGCGTCAAGCGCCGGCCCGCGCCTCGCCTCGAAAGCCCAGCAGCACATCCTGAAACAGCTTGAGCTGCCCCAAGACGAACAGCAAGACGAATGCATAGATACTGATCAGAACCAGCCCGCCAGCCGCGAGCCGCAGAAGCGAAGGAACCTCCGGGCCGAGATAGCGCTGCACTGCCAGCGCACCCACCGAGGCCACGATGCCGGCCATCCATGGCCTCATGATCGTCCGCAACAGATCCCCGACTGAAACCGGCGTTCCGTGCAGGCTCCACACCAGGTGTGGATAGAGCCAGAGCACCAGCGCCGTCGAGTAGCTCAGTGCAACGCCCTCGGGGCCGAAGGAGATTCCTGCGCAGTAGGAAGTGATGACGAGAGGGGCGATGGCGAAAGCCAGATACAGGCTGCGCTTCTGCTTGCCGGTCGAGATGAGCAGCCAATATGTAGGGTTGATGATCCCGAACACCAAGATGGTAGGCGTGAGCAGCCGGAAGATGGTCGCCGCCCCCGTCCATTGCGAGCCCAGCACCACGGTGATGATCTCATGTGCGAACAGGAACGAGAACATTGTGATGGGAACCGTCACCGCGATGACGATCGAATATCCCTTGAGGTAGAAGTTCCGCAACCGCGCGGGATCATGCTGCATTCGTGACAACGCCGAGAACAGTACCGCACCGACGGCGCTGTTGATGGTCGCCGTAGGGATGCCAATCAGCTGGAAGGCCCGGGTATACAATCCGAGCGACGCAGCGCCCCAGAGCCGCCCGAGAAGGACTTTCTCCACATTGTAGCCAATATAGACAACGAGGTTGTTCAGCGTGACGATTCCACCGAAATGCAAGAGCGAGCGAATATTGGCGCCGCGTCGAGGCCATCCAGGAATCCACCCGGTGGCGATCCAGCAGCCCAGGCTGTTGATTGCCGGCGAGATAAGTGTCGGGGCGATCAGTGCCCAGTAGCCGTAGCCACGCAACGCGAGCAGCACACCGGACAGGATGCCCACGCACAGGGCACCCGTTTCGATCGCGCTGAGTGTGACATAACGCAAGTCGCGCTCGATCAGAGCGGCATGTTGCACGCCGGCCGCGTTAAGCAGGAAAGCTGGAGCGACCGCGATGGCGATCCTGAGTAGACGCGGCTCATGGTAGAAGGCTGATATCGTGTAGGCACTCGCGGCGCAGAGCAGCGCGAGAAAGACCCCTACCAGTATGTTGATCCAGAACAGTGCCGAAACCTGGTCAAACGAAATCTCATGCTTTTGGATGGTAGCGGAGGAAAGCCCGGCGGTGGTGAAGACGTCGAAAATGCCTGTGAGTGCCACCACCATCGCGACCAGGCCGAAATCGTCAGGGCTGAGCAGGCGTGCCAGGATGGCAATATAGCCCACCCTGAGAATCAGGTTCACCCCCTGGCTCACCATCCTGGCGACGCCACTTTGAATGGCTTCCCTTTTAAGGTTGCGGGGTTCGCCTTTGGCACTGAGGGCCTTGTGGGTCATGTATCACTGGCTGCATACGCGCTTGTTTCCGTTTGAGCTGCCGTAGCATGCCCCATGTGAGCGATTGCCTCGCCAGGCACCCGTTCCAGCCAAATTTCTCGCCACCAGGGATAGACGGCTCTTGGGCACTGCATCCGGCAATCGCTATACCTCGAATTGCACCAGACTTTCTCCAGGATGACCGCCGGTCCCCTGAGCCGGTTGAGAAGTCCGGTCTTTTCATTGACAAACGCTGTTACTCGCGACCGGACCCTGAAAGTATGGTCGCAATAGGGGACCATCTCAGCGTCGAAATACAGGCCACGGTTCTTATTATCCGTGTCTAGGGTCTTGAGGATTTCTTCATAGGACTTAACCCTGATCAGCTCCCCCGGTTGGAGATCAAGCTTGATGGTTGGAACCGGCTGGCCGGCAGGTATCGATCCCCGATATCGTGGGAATGAAACGCCACCGTAAATGTGCTGCACCTTGTCATACAGCCAGCTGACAATCACGGAGAGCCTCCCGAGATGCAGACGGCCCATGTAGTGATAGATACTGAATACTGCTGCATAGATGAATCCGACCAGGAGACGCTTTTTGCTGGCGTTTCCCGATGCATAATCTTCCACATACTGCCGGGCATCCCACCAAGAAAGTGGGGTGGTCGCATCCAGAAGTTCTGTGGCTTGGCATGAGTATCTCGGACCACCTGAAAGTGGCTGGCTCTTGGCGCGCGTACCAGCCAGCACGTCGCTTTCCGTGCAACCTTTTCCATTCGCCGCGTTGGTTCGCGGCGCGATTGCTTCGTCCGAGGACGCCACAGGCCTGAGCCATGCCTCTTTCCAGAAGACCAGGCACGCTGCCTGACAACCTCCAAACGCGTTGCCGTCGCACCTCAGGTTTTCAAGATGGATGCCTCCGGATAACTTGCGTCCGCCAGCAAAATTGATCGTGTCACATGTCTTGTGCGCGCGCTTGTAAACACGAAAGCGGTGACCACAATATTGAAACATCTGTGGCATGAAAGGAAGCTCCTCAAGTCGACCATTTCTGTCGAGCGTAAGAAGGATTTCTTCCTTGGACCGAATCTCTACCCAGTCGCCGACCCTCAGTGACATGCAGCACTCCCGTCCACAGCGCGCTCCGCAACCAATGTCATTTGCCTAGTGCCGTACCATAGCATCCCTGGAATCCGACAGCCGTCCCCGAATTAGCGGTAGCTACCTTCCACTTTTGACGGAGTGGAGCCATCGCTGTCACATCACTACGATCCTTCTCTCGGACCCGAACGGTCTCAAAGGCATTTGGGCGGGCTGGTAAGGGTTAGGTGCGGTCGGGTGGAGGCCAGTCCAAATAGGCTGTCCCATGACCACCGTCAAAAGGGGTAACGAGAGCCCGCGCTCAACCGTATGGGCAAATTGCGCGAAGTGTGTGCAGTCCCCACTATCCCGGATCTCGAAATCGGGCAGGGAGGCTTGTTGCCGTGTCGTTTCGTCTCGCAATCGTTGCAGCCTGCCTGCTGGCAACAGCCGCGCCTGCATCAGCCGATTTCCTCTGGGGCATCAATGGCCATCCAATAGTCTCCTATCCGGGCATTCCGGTGGAAAGGCAACTCGACTTCATCAAGGATCTCGGCCTGAAATCGTACCGCGTCAACGTTTCAGGCGTGGACAACGCGGATATGCTCTCCAACCTCGTCGACGCCGGGAAGGCGAGAGGGATCGAGATCCTGCCCGTCATCACGCCTGCGGTCGCCGATCTGGACAAGGATAGTCCGGAAGAGCTCTACGCGAGCACCCGGAAACTGGCGGTCACCCTTGCTACCAGGTTCAAGAACGACATCCGTGTTTGGGAACTCGGCAACGAGATGGAAAACTATGCCATCATCAAGCCCTGTGAGAAACGCGACGATGGTTCGCAATATCCATGTGCATGGGGACCTGCGGGCGGAACAGGACCGCTCGATTACTACGGCCCGCGATGGGTAAAGGTGAGCGCTGTCTTGAAGGGCCTGTCCGACGGCATGACAGAGGTCGATCCGAGCATAAGGAAGGCGATGGGCACCGCCGGTTGGGGCCACACCGGAGCGTTCGTGCGGATGAAGCAGGACGGGATCGCCTGGGATATTTCTGTGTGGCACATGTACGGCGATGACCCGGAATGGGCGTTCCGTGAAATCTCGAGATACGGCAAGCCGATCTGGGTCACCGAATTCAACAATCCTTATGGAAGTCAGCGCAGCGAGCGCCAGCAGGCTGACGGCATCAAGCAGACGATGACGCGGCTTAGCGAACTCAAGGACAAATATAAGGTGGAGGCCGCGCACATCTACGAACTGCTCGATGAGGCCTACTGGGCCCCCGGCTTCGAAGCCAATATGGGATTGGTGAGGCTCGTGGCTCTCTCAGATGGCAAATGGCGGACCGGCGAGCCTAAGCCTGCCTACAAAACGGTACGGGACTTCACCCGCGGCCCCCTGCCGATACCCAAGCCCCATCGGGACTGCGACCCCGAGGCCGCGGCTGCGGACCAGTCCCTACCGGCGCGGCAGGCAAGTTTCGTCTACTGCCTCATTCTTGGCCGCAAGGGCGACACGGCCAGCGTCAATCAGTGGTCGGCGGCACTTGAAGACGGAGCGACCAAACTCCCCGACATGATCATGGAAATGATGCGCTCGCACGAATTCGAAACCAGATATGCCACGATCGGCCTGACAGACCGCGCCTATGTCGGGTTTCTATATCTGTTGCTTCTGAACCGGTCCGCGGACGGCAACGGGCTTGAAACCTATACCTATCAACTGCGTCAAGGCTCAATGACGCGTGAGGCCGTGGCCTTCGGAATCGCCACGTCGGCGGAGTTCAACACCGGACACGCCGCGATGCGCGAAACATCCGCGGTCGCGGGGCCTGGGTGAAATCGAACCAACAAGCGCTAATTGAGTCTCGGATCGGGAATGCTGATGACGAGGCCGATGGAAGCATCAGCGACGGTGATCAGAAGAAAATCCTCCGAAAGGATTAGGCTCGGACCACCCGAAAGGTGCACTGGCGGCAAAGGCTTCGTCCAACAGGGCATCCTGATCGCCTATTGGCGTTCTCCCTCACTGTTTTCAGCCCAAGTAGCCTTCTGGCGATCACTATCGGCTTGAGAGGTGCGCGATGAAAGTCATGGTAACCGGCCATCAAGGCTATATCGGCTCGGTGATGGTGCCGATGCTGTTGCGTGCAGGGCACTCAGTGACGGGCTATGACAGCGATCTCTACCGGCGCTGCACCTTTACAGCAGGGGGCCAGCGGGCTTCAATTGCTTCAATCCAAAAAGACGTCAGGGACGTAGATGCGCGCGACCTCGAAGGGGTCGATGCCGTCATCCACCTGGCGGCTCTTTCCAATGATCCGCTGTCCGACCTTGATCCGGACATCACTTACGAAATCAACCACAAGGGCAGCGTCCGCTTCGCGAAGGCGGCCAAGGACGCCGGCGTGTCGCGCTTCCTGTTCGCCTCATCATGCAGCAATTACGGACAGGCCGGCGACGGGATGGTGGACGAAACGGGCGAACTGAAGCCGGTCACGCCCTACGGCTGGTCCAAGGTGCTTTCCGAACGGGACATTTCTGAACTGGCCGACAGCAGCTTCTCTCCCACCTATTTCCGTCCCGCCACGGCCTATGGCCTCTCTCCCCGGCTCCGCTTCGACATCGTGCTGAACAATCTCGTGGCCTGGGCGGTCACCAAGGGCGTCATCCTGCTGAAATCCGATGGAACGCCGTGGCGGCCGATCGTCCATATCGAGGACATTTCCAGGGCGTTCATTGCCGGGCTGGAAGCGCCCCGCGAGACCATTCACAACGAGGCCTTCAATGTGGGGCAGACGGGCCACAACTACAGGATCCGCGACATCGCCGAGATTGTCGCCGAGGTCGTGCCGGGCTGCCGGCTTGAGTTCGCGTCCGATGCCGGACCCGACAAGCGCTCCTATCGCGTTAACTTCGACAAGATCGCGCTTGCCCTTCCTGCCTTCAAGCCGCAATGGGATGCGCGCAAAGGGGCCGAGCAGCTCTATCATGCCTACCGAAAGTCGAATGTCACTCTCGACGAATTCGAGGGGCCGCGCTTCCAGCGTATCGGCCACATCCGGTATCTTTTGGCCAACGGACTTCTGGACGGTCGGATGCGGGTCGCCGAAGCCTCGAAAAGACTGGAGGTAGCGGCGGGATAAGCGGTGTGGAACAGGTGAATCCCGGCGGACTCGGCTCGCCGCCAGCGTCCGTCAGCCTCGGCCAGGAAATCTATGCCTTGGCCGAACGTCTGTTTCCGATCTGCAGGAGCATCACCGGAGATGGTGTGCGACAAACGCTGGACGTCTTGTCGGGGCACATCGATTTGGAACGGCATGAAGTGCCGACCGGGACACAGGTTTTCGATTGGACCATTCCCAAGGAATGGAACATCCGCTCGGCAAGCATCACAGGCCCGGACGGACAAACGGTCGTGGATTTCGCTGACTCCAACCTGCACATCGTCAACTACAGCGTACCCTTCAAGGGGATACTGCCGCTCGAAGAATTGAGGCCGCATATCCATACGCTGCCGGAACAACCGAAGGTGATTCCCTACCGCACTTCCTATTACACCCCGACATGGGGCTTCTGCGCAGCCCATGACCGTGTGGCCAACATGCCCGACGGTCTCTATCGGGTGGAGATCGATGCCGAATTCAAAGACGGCAGCCTCGCCTACGGAGAATACCTGCACCGCGGGCAAACAGAACGGGAATTCCTGCTTTCGGCGCACATTTGCCATCCCTCACTCGCCAACGACAACTGTTCGGGCCTGGCCCTGCTGGCAGCGCTCGCAAGAAGCCTGAAGGCAAGGGAAACACGATACAGCTATCGCTTCCTGTTCGCCCCGGGCACCATCGGCGCGCTCGCGTGGCTGTCGCGCAACGAGGACCGGACATGTCTCATCGACCATGGTCTGGTGCTGTCATGCGTTGGTGACGCAGGAAGCCCGGCATACAAGCGCAGCCGCCGCGGTGACGCGCTCGTCGATCGCGCCATGGCACACGTGCTCGGGCGTCTAGCTGGGGCAAAGATGCTGGATTTCTCCCCTTACGGTTATGACGAGAGGCAATATTGCTCGCCGGGCTTCGATCTTCCGGTCGGCATGTTCCAGCGGAGCGTCCACGGCACATTCCCCGAATACCACACGTCGGCCGACAATCTTGACTTCATCAGGCCGGAGCATCTCGAGGATTCCTTCCGCATCCTGACGGACGTAATCGACATCATCGAAGAGGACTGGACGCCGTTGAACCTCTTGCCTAAAGGCGAACCGCAACTCGGCAAGCGCGGCCTCTATGCAGCCCTGGGAGGGCAGAAGTCGTCGGGCGCAACGTCGATGTCGCTGCTTTGGGTGCTAAACCTTGCCGACGGGCAGCATTCGCTTCTGAGCATGGCGGAGCGTTCGAACCTGCCGTTCAAGGAACTCGCCGCCGCCGCCAGACTGTTATTGGGACATGGTCTTTTGGCAGCAGCCTCATGAGGCCGAGGCGCCGGTTCGCCGTCTGACAAGGGGCCAGGACTTGTCCCTTTCCGACATTGCTGTCGGCATCAATGGCCAGCGGATCGAAAAGGCCGGGTCATTGTAGAGGACGCCCGTCGACGCGTGGGGCGCATAGAACTGCGATATGAGATAAGAGACCTCGGTGCCGTCCGTAAGGGTCTGCAGGCCGTGCGCGAATCCGGCGGGGATATAGACCTGCTTCATGTTCTCGGATGTCAGCTCGAAGCCAAGCCACTTGTAGCGTGTCGGTGAATTCGGGCGCAGGTCCACGACGACATCAAAAATAGCGCCGCGGACACAGGAGACCAGCTTGACCTCGGCGTAAGGCTCCTCTTGGTAGTGTAGCCCCCTGAGAGTTCCCTTTTGGACCGAACAGGACCGGCTGTGCTGGACAAATCGGGTCGCCAGACCGCAATCCGCCATCTCCTTTTCGCAGAAAAGACGGGTGAAAAAACCACGGTCGTCAACCATCAGTGTAGGCTCGATCAGCCAGACACCTTGAAGCTCCGTTTCGGTAAACAGCATGCACTTGGATCCCCCGTGCCGAGCAAGACCGGCGCGGCAATTGTCAGCGTCGCCAGCCGACGCTGGAAGGGCTACCTAAGCCTTAGGTGGCCTCTTCGATAGCGGTATATCCGGATGACGGCTTTACCCGTTCGGCGGGCCTCGCGCCGGCATTGCCGCCGCCCGCTCGCTATTAGGATTAAGGCACCCGACGGATTGGCAAATCGAACCAGGGGGGGCTGTATCCTAACCTGTGGCCATCTGCCTGCGGAGGCGCGGCAGGCATCGGTTCTGCGTAGCGCACCGCGTCTCCGTTTTCTAACCAGCAGACAGGAGCAGGGGGAATGAACATTCAGGCAGTCGAAATCGTCCGCGATCATAGTGCGGCAAGCCGGAATGTCGGCTGCAGGCTCTGCGGGTCGCGCCTGCGCCACACCCTGGTCGATCTTGGCATGTCGCCGCCGTGCGAGAGGTTCCTGCAGCCCGACCAGCTCGACCAGATGGAACCTTACTACCCGCTCAACGTGCTTGTCTGCGACACGTGCTATCTGGTGCAGCTCAAGGAGTATATGAGCCCAGAGACCATCTTCAGCGAATACGCCTACTTCTCTTCGTTCTCGACCAGCTGGGTGGCTCATTCGAAACTTTATTGCGAGACGATCACACGACGCCTTGGGCTTGGCCCTGACAGCCTTGCGGTGGAACTCGCAAGTAATGACGGTTACTTGCTGCAGCATTTTCTGCCACTCGGCGTTCCTGTGTTGGGCGTCGAGCCGGCAGCCAATGTCGCGCGCGCCGCGATCGAGAAGGGGGTGGCCACCTGGGTCGACTTCTTCGGCGTCCGGCTGGCAAATCAAATGGTGGGCGAAGGACTTCGCGCGGACCTCATCATTGGCAACAACGTCCTGGCGCAGGTGCCAGACCTCAACGACTTCGTCGCCGGGGTGGCGATCCTGCTCAAACCGGAGGGCATGGTCACTCTCGAATTCCCACACATCGAGCGGCTGATGGCGGAGAACCAGTTCGACACCATCTACCACGAGCATTTTTCGTATTTCTCACTGTTGACGGTCGACCTGATGGCGGCCCGTCACGGGCTGCGGCTGATCGATGTCGAGGAACTTCCCACCCACGGTGGGTCGCTGCGGGTCTATCTCTGCCACGAAGGCAGTGCCTGGCCGAGGAAGGACAGCATCGCCCAATTGCTCGAGCGCGAAACCAGGCATGGGCTTGGAGAGATGTCGACCTACGCCTCTTTCGGCTACAAGGCGCAGCGCGCGAAGCGTGATCTCTTGGCATTCCTGATTTCGGCCAAGGAAGAGGGCAAGACGATTTGCGGTTACGGCGCGCCTGGCAAGGGAAACACGCTGCTGAACTACTGCGCCATCGGCACCGACTTCCTGGATTTCACAGTGGACCGCAACCCGTACAAGCACGGGCGTTATACACCTGGAATGCACATCCCGATCAAGCCCGTCGACGAAATCGACGAGGCTAAGCCAGACTACATCCTCATCCTTCCGTGGAATCTGAAGGACGAGATCATTCAGCAGATGCGCCATGTCGCCGCTTGGAACGCGAAATTCGTAGTGCCGATTCCTTTCGTGACCGTAATCGATCCGTCGGAGTACGAGAAATGAAAGTCATTCTTTTCTGTGGCGGTCGCGGGACCCGCATTCGCGACTATTCCGAAAGCATCCCAAAGCCGATGATACCGCTCGGCCACCAGCCGATCCTGCGCCATGTCATGCAATGGTACAGTGACTATGGGCATGACGAGTTCGTGTTGTGTCTGGGCTACAAGGCCAACGTGATCAAAGACTTTTTCTTGAACACCCGGCCGCAAACGTTTTCCGATTGCGTGGTTACGCGAGGAGGCCAGGACGTCAAGCTCCTCGGCGACACAATCAAGGACTGGAGCATCACTCTGCTCGATACCGGTATTTGGCGCAGCATTGGAGAGCGCCTGTGGGCTGCGCAGGATCACGTCAGGAACGAGAAGATGTTCCTGGCCAACTATTCCGACGGCCTGACCGATGTCGACTTGGACGACATGATCAGAAAATTCGAGGCCAGCGGCAAGATCGGCTGCTTTCTGGCAGTGCACGCGCCGCTGACTTACCATTTGGCCGACATCGCGGAAGATGGCCGCGTGCGCGAGTTTCGTGCGGCCGAGACATCGGAGATCTGGATCAATGGCGGCTACTTTATATTCCGTCCGGAAATTTTCAACTACATGCGCGACGGCGAGGAACTCGTTGTCGAGCCGTTCAAGCGTCTGATCGATGACAACATGCTGATGGCGTACAAGCACGAGGGTTTCTGGCGTTCAATGGACACGCTGCGCGATTGGCAATCACTCGAAGACATGGTCGAAAAGGGCGACATGCCCTGGAGTATGATAGCCACCGCCGAGAAGAATAGGCGTAGTATGGGGTTGGCCGCATCATGAAGGGGCTTGGTCTCGCGCGTGGCGGCGAGGAACTCTCGATTCTGTGCGTCGGGGCCCATTCCGACGACATTGAGATCGGCGCGGGAGGCACAATCCTCAGTCTGATCGCGTCGGAGGTCAAACTTCACGTCCACTGGTGCGTCTTAAGCGCCGGCGGCCAGCGGTCGGCCGAAGCCAGGGCTTCGGCCGAAGCCTTCCTCGAAGGATCCCATTCGTCCACGATCGACGTTGCGGATTTTGAAGACGGCTATTTCCCAGTTCACAGCCGATCGATAAAGCATTGGCTGATGGACGTAAGATCAAGGGTTCATCCCGACGTGATATTAACCCATGCCAGGTTCGACGCCCATCAGGACCATAGGGAGGTCAACCAACTGACCTGGAACGTTTTCCGCGATCACCTTGTGCTCGAATACGAGATTCCGAAATGGGACGGCGATCTTTGCCAACCCAATGCGTATGTGCCGATTGCAGCCCACGTGCTGGAACGCAAGATCCAACTCCTTCACGAGCACTTCGGGACACAGCGCTCAAAGGACTGGTTCGATCGGGAGACATTCGCCGGGCTTGCGCGGTTGCGTGGAATGGAATGCCGGGCACCCGAGCACTTTGCGGAGGCCTTCACGCTTAGGAAGGTCAAAATATTGTAGCGATAGCCCTCCGGGGTCGCTGTCGCAAGGATTGGTCCCCCAGGACGGCACGACCAGTTCCACGAGAGAGCAGTAACCTGGTCCTCGCCATTGACGAAGTGTCACTTCCGGCTGGTTGCTGGACAGTGAGGCAGGAGTGCTTTGGACGCCTCGCAATGGTTAGTCTTTAGGAACAGGACATATGGGAGCTGGCTATATGCGGGGCGTCCACCACGGGTGTCCAGCGGGACGGAGGTCCCTCAATTGTGCAGCAATCATCCCCCAGATCAGACGCTACGCGAGAGCAAAACGGCCCGCACGATTTAACCAAAGTTAGCGTCTCATTTGCTTCGTCACTCCACAGCCAGAGATCCTTCGGCGAAGAGATCGTTGACCTTGTAAGCGACTTCCGTCCGGTTGGTCGCCTTAAGCTTTTTCATGATGTTGCGGATGTGCACCTTCACGGTGCTTTCTCTCAGGTTCAGCTCATAGGCGATGATCTTGTTCGCCTTGCCGCGTCGGAGCGCCTGGGCGACCTCAGCCTGTCTGAGCGTGAACATGCCTGTCAAAGGTGTTTCAAGGCTGCCTGAATCTATCAGGTGCCGCATGGACAGGACACTACTTGCAGGAACGAAAATGCCTCCTGCCACCGCAAGATTGATCGCCTCGACACAGACGTCGATCCCGACAGAGGTCGGAATGTAGCCACGTGCGCCACATTCGAGAGCCGCCAGTATCTGTGCAAGGTCTTCTGTGTCGGCCAAGATCACCACAGGCACCGACCTGAACTCGGACGAAATGCGCCTGATCTGATCCGCTATGCCATGGTCGGTGACTTTCCGGCCGCCCAGGTTGAAAAGAATGGCTGCAAGGATCATCCCCTCTTTCACGCGCCATTCGTCTATCGAACCCTTGGCCTCGACGGCCATGCCGAGTTCGTGGTCTTCCAAGGCCGATGCCAGACATTCGCGATCTAGCGCCCTTCCGTCCAAGATGAGGAGGCATTCTCTGCCTACTTGTTCATGGACCGTTGCTTTTCCGCCGGACGGAATTCCTGCCGGCTCTACCGAAGTGTATTTATGCAGTTCTACTGTGGAACTCATACTCTAACCCACCCTTTTCCCAACAAAATTCGCCCTGAGGCGGCAATTAGCCCCTCACTCGCCAGTTTCTTCAGAAAGTATAGTAATGCCCACCCGTTCTGAGAGCCTGGCTGGAATTGTCCAACCTGGTGCACCCGCTGTTCCTCATTCCCAGCCAGAACAGCGTGAGTAGCTTATGGGCTATTCACAAGCGGGCGCTAACATAAGTTAATTTTCGGTAAATTTTTGAGCCACGAAATCCCGACGCCTACCGGGAAACGCGAAGCCAGGGCGGCCGCGCCGCGCTTGTGCCGACACAGATACGCGTTGCGAAGGCTCGGGCTGAGGTGGCCACCTGAGGACCATCCTCCGTCAGCAAACACATATCCAGAACGGATCCGGCATTCTGGATCTCGGCTTCCAGCGCGTCGATCAGTCTTTCGACAGCTTTGCTGGCAATATGGCTGTCAGGGTACTTGGCTTTCACAGTGGCGCACTCGTAGATTTCCTTGAATTGCCTGACCCTGCTTGGGTCCGAACATGCGATATACATCGTGGGTGTCATATCGCCTCTCCTCCTTATGGTGGATTCTAGACAACCCGCCCGTTGCCAGCCTTCGGTCCGTCACGCGCATTTCTTAGTGCCGACATAGATGCGGCCATTCAGCCCAGGATCGCATTTTGCGCCGGCCACTGCCTTCACCATCAAGGGCAAGGGCGATGGAGACGAGCGCGTCCGCTACCTCCCTTCGCGGGTGAAGGCTACCCCCTTTGACTCTCTTGCGGGGGATACTCACCTGCCGAAAGATTGGCCATCGGACAGCTTGCTGTATCCGCTCACCGGGAACTCGATCGGCATGCAGGTGTCTTTGCCGGGACTGCTAGTATGCGCGGCTATTTTGCTTGTTGCGTACTATTCAAGGGGAATGCTGATCATTGGCTTGATCGCTTCCCAGGCTTTCGGTGCGACGGCCGTGATGACCCTGAGCTTTCTGGGTGGCTCATCCCCCTTGATCTACACCTTATTCGCGGGCCTGCTCGTCACGGCCGTCGCCGCGAGACGGCGTATCTGGTTTGATCTTGGATTCGTGTTCGGAAGCATCGGGTCGATCTGGGTCCTTACAAGCCTTATGCTTTACGCAATCATCGGATCATGGCTGTTTCCGAGGTTCTTTGCGGGACAGACGACCGTATTCGTGCAGTCCAAGAACCGTGGAACAGTCGTAGAAGATTCATTGGCGCCCGTTTCAGCCAACATTTCGCAGACGGGCTACTTTAT
Source organism: Mesorhizobium sp. Primo-A (assembly GCF_003997175.1). NCBI lineage: Bacteria > Pseudomonadati > Pseudomonadota > Alphaproteobacteria > Hyphomicrobiales > Phyllobacteriaceae > Mesorhizobium > Mesorhizobium sp. Primo-A. The sequence goes on along the minus strand of NZ_RZTG01000032.1, from coordinate 2,403 downwards.
TCTTGGTGGCCTCGCCGCGATAGCACTTTGCGCCCTGCTGCTGCACTCCAACCGGATCGATCAAATCAGGCGCGGCTTCTTTTTGTGGTGCGGCCTGCACGCGGGAATGGGGCTGATCGATTTCATTGGCAAGACCGCGGGGGCGGGAGACTTTCTGGCCCCGATCAGAACCGCCAACTACGCGATTATATCGAACGCGGTCGAGGCAGGCTTTGTGCGGATCACCGGGCCTTTTTCGGAGGCCTCTTCGTTCGCCAGCGTTTCTCTCGCCTGCCTGGCATTCTGCTACAGCTACTGGAGAAAGACCAAATCACCGCTTGCGAAATGGCTGGCCGGAATCCTGCTCTTCTTGTCCATTCTGTCGACTTCATCGACGGCTTACGTCGGGCTGACACTGCTATGCATCCCCGTTGCGTTGTCCATGCTACAGTCGGTCATCAGGGGAAAAGTTGCGCGCGAAGAGATACTGATAATAGCTCTCATGGTGGTGGGCGGGACCGCCGTACTGGGCATTAGTCTTTACAAAGCCGAGGCGTTGGACCCGTTCGTCAGACTGATCAACAGCACCATCATTAACAAAGCGGATTCCGGGTCAGGCCATGAGCGCACTTATTGGAATGTAAAGAGCCTGCAGTCGTTTCTCGATACGAGCGGACTGGGCGTTGGTTTCGGCAGTTCAAGGGCATCGAGTTGGCCGATCGCTGTCCTGTCGCAGTTGGGTCTGTTTGGATCGCTGATGATAGTGGCCCTGCTCTATGTCGTGACCAGAGGCCTGGGCGCGGTTCGGGAACGGGTGGATGCAGAGACAGATGCAATCGTGACGAGCGTCAGGAATGCTGCCCTTGCAAGCATAATTGCAATGTCGGTGTCGGGTGGCAGCGCTGATCCAGGCATCCTCTTCTTCATCGCACTTGCAGTTGTTTGCGCCACGAGAGCCCGTGCTCGGCGCGGCGTAGCCGCCTTGGAACGAAGCGTTCCGGCGCCGGGCCACGCCACCGTCAACGTCCTGTAATCCAGTTCCGCCGAATTGGCTTCGCGGTGGCAAAGGTTCCTGGCGATGTGCCAGGCCCCCGTCCTGTGCAATATCGGCAGCGAAGTCGAATAAGGGACGGTCGTCGCGATCGAGCGTGCGACAGTACCGCGGCGGTCGCTTGCGAACGAGTAGAAGGGCTGCCGGCAATGTGCATTCGAAGCTTGCGTGGCTGTATCGAGGAGGTGCAGCAGCATCGTGCGGCCTTCTCCGCTTACGTGGTCTCGGGGTATAAAAGTGATCAGAAGCCGCTGCCGTAAGTCAAGTGCGGCCAGGACAGCTGCACAAAGCTTGCTGCATCCCGACGGAGCCAACTAGGTCCAGGGCTATCGGGAATTTGTCAAAAGACTTTTATGCTGCAATCGATATTTGCTTCCATAACGGGCCGACGACTTTCGTCAGAAACAGTCACCGAAAGGTTGCTTTGTAACCCGCCCTGAACTTCGTCCTGTGCCATGGCGACCAGCATTTTAACCGCGTCTACCCGGGCCTCGAGCGCACCAACGTAGTGGGTGCCCTCTGTATCGGGAGAATGGGATTTGCCGTCCCGGATATCGAAAAAAAACAGCGGCATTTTTGCGCCCGTGCTTAAAGCTGTGCGTTCGTCAGAGCAGAAGACTTGCTTCTTGCTCACGGCTGCTTAAGGCATTCCCCTGGGGGATTCTAGCAACCGCAGATGGTCAATGGGACGCGACTGTGGAGAACTCGAATGGCGGCGATCACAAAATATTACAAGGTTTATTAACGCCAGGAAACGCTCCTTATGGGTGGTCCTGGGAGTCGCAATCCAGCCTACGTTGGAACGCGGCACGGTCGTCGATCAGATCGCGGCATCACGACATTCAGCGGTATTATCGGATCTTTGCGGGCATCAGGGCTTGCAGGGCACCGCGGAAATAGCCCGACAACGATGCTCGCCGGCTTTCCATGTCGTGAAAGGGATCAACCAAACTGATAGATAGGCCGGAAGAACGGTTCCGGTAAGCTACCGCCTCGACAACCGCATTTGTGTCGTTCGGAGTGTCCTGTCTTGTCGCTGAATTTCGTTGACGAAGCCCGGCCCAACACGTTCGAGTTTGAAACCTCGGCGCTGATAAAGGCGTCCGGGTTTAGGGAATATGATGCGCGCTGGTGGTTTGGCCAGGTCGCGCCCGAACTTAACCTGATCGGCGTCCAGGCGCTCGGAATGGGGCTTGGCACGCTGATCCGCCGTGTCGGTGCCGGTCCCGATATCGTCACCGGGCATGATTTCCGCTCCTATTCGCTTGGCATCAAGCTGGCGCTGGTGTCCGGTTTGATGGCTGCAGGCGCTCGGGTGAGGGACATCGGACTGGCGTTGTCGCCGATGGCCTATTTCGCCCAGTTCGCACTGG
>NZ_RZTG01000031.1:0-18677 GCF_003997175.1 Mesorhizobium sp. Primo-A | reverse complement strand
CTAATATATACCCAACTCTGGTGCCTATGGTGCTATCGCGCAATGGCCCTGACGGGCAGCCTAGGCCATGGGGCTTAGTTGCGGGATTACCGTTTTGCGCGTAGTTTGTAGATCTGGTTGTTTGGGTCCCTCCTTATGACCAGTGCCGGTCGGCACGGTCACCGTCACCCTTGCTTGGTAATCTGATCGTGCCGACCTACCCTTTTGACATAGAACCGCACCCCCTTTGGCAATTGAAGCGCCTGGCGAACGGGCGGCATGAAACTCATCCGAATGGCGTCACGCTTCGTCGCTAGGCGATGTGTTGCCGCCGGATCAACGTCAACTGCGGTTCGAGCTGTAGCGCTGGGAGCAAGACGCCCAGGAGTTACCATTGGGCTGCGCACGCTGAAAGGACGGGTTACTCCCGACGCGGCGAAGTCAAATCCGAGGATCGCAAGGGCCTTCAGCTGTCTGCTCGCGCCGAGTCCCTGGGATTCGTCTATCGACCGCTCGCCGAGATCCTGGTCGCGGAGCCCCTCGATACGATCCTGCAGCGGGTAGAGAGCACGATAGGCGAGCCTGCCAAATCACCATCTGTCGATGCGGTCGGCGGGAAGATTGAAGCAACGGTTAGAAGTCACCTCGGGCGACCCTACGCTTCAGGTCAATGTCGTTCGCAGGCCAACCAGATCGTCGGCATGTCCCATGTCCAGACCTTCAGCCGGCGCGCCCCACGCATCAGCCGCCAGGCCGGTGAACACGTCGAACACCGTCCAGCTTCCACCTGGCTCTTGCCTTAAGTCGTACCGCTGCTGTGCCATGGGTCATTCGTTCAGCTTCCGATCCAGCTCGTCAAGCATGGACCGATGCTGCTCGGTCACATCCCAATCTGCTGGACCTCCCAGCAGTTGGCGGATTTGATGGCGCAGCGTCTCTGAAGTAATCCACGACCGAATGAGACGCGATGTAGCCTGCTGTTGCTCGGGAGAAAGCTCTTGCATGGTTGGCCCGCACGGTTTGACCGAGCCCAACCCCTTTGTGACCTTAATGGTTCCCGATGGATTGCCTGAAGAGAGTTGGAGCAGCAGCTACTCCGGCGCGACCGATAGAAAAAAGTTCATCGCCGCGAAGGCCGGCTTTGTAACGTGCAATCAGGCTTTCGGCAGCCGTCGTAGCTTCGGGGCTTTCGCGGTTAATGCCGCGCAGCTCACAAAGCATATCGAACAGCCCCTGGAGAAGAGACAGTTCCTCCGGCTCGAAGGTGCCGTTCGCGATGCTTGTTACCAGCATGATCCCTGCCCCTGCATTGGCCGGATCATTCGAGCGGGTCAGGTAAATGTCAATTCGGACCAAGGTCTTGTCGGAAAGGCCTTCATCGCTCAATAGGTCACAGTGACGACAACCGTGTCGGTGTATACGCCTGCGGAAGGAGTGGCCTGCGGCGGGACGCGACCATAAACCGTGAAGACTCGGTTGCCCCGGACGCGTTGCTACACGAGCGAATTGCCTGGCCATCCATGTTTCGGGTCTTCGCCATTCAGGAGGTCCACGCTGTGACCGCGCACCATGTCAAGATAGCAGGCGCCCCCTCGCGCCATGAACACATCGAACTATGGCTTGAGCACCGCGGACTGTCCAAATCTCTTCCGTAGTGGCCGGTGCGGTCCGTTGGGCCCAAAGGCCCCCACTGAACCAGCATTCTCCCTTTCCGCGTCTAGTGCGCCGTAGTGGGTTCGCCTCTCGAGTCAGGGAGCTGTCGCATGGTCTAAAAGCCGGAAGTCCGACACGGCGCACATTGGAATCGGCGCGATCAATGCCTTCGACGGTGATCGCGATCGTCGCGTTCTCGATCCCAATCCACCCCTTGGCTTTCCGGGGTTGCGGACGTCCTGCCTGCATTTCAGATATCGCAGTGAAAGCAGCTTAGCATAAGCGGCTCGAAGCGTCCTTCGGCAAAGACCCTGTTGCCATAGGGGAGACAAGAGCTCGCGGCTCAAGCCGCAAAATCCTGGCGATTGGTTGTCAGGATGACGCACATGCAGCTTGCCCTGCTCTTAGGCGCTCTTGGCAGGATCATATTCTTGATGCTGCAGGCATAGGTTGGGCGCTCAAGCCTTGCCACGTCACCCTCTGCTGGCTGCCCAGTCAACACGTTAAACACGGTCCAGCTTTCGTTGGTTTCTTTTCTGAGTTCATGTCTTTGGTGAGTCACTGTCGCTAGCCATACATCAAGCAGTGATCGATGATTACAATCGATGACTTGGAAGGCGCCAGAGGTCGTCAGCGCGTGAGATAGAATGACTGACGGCTAACACCGCCTCGTCCTTCCTGCGCGATAGCCTGATGACCTTCAAACGCATGAGCTGACTCGCAACACTGCGATTCAATTTAGCACACGTTTAATTAGCTCCGGAGCATTTTAACGAATCGTTGACCGCGCTGTCCCATTATAGGACGGCGCGGTCAAACCCCAACCGGACTGCGCAGGCGGCTCCGGCACTGAAGCGCCCGCCCAACTGTCGGAGTCGCCACCCACACCAACATACCAGCAATGGTTGAATCAACCGTTACCGCATGTGCTTTCCAATGTGCTTCCCTGATCGTTAGACTTTGACCGAGCGGACGGGAATAAGCGCAGAACAGTTCGCTAACATTTGAGACAAGTCGATGGATATGACGAGCAATCCGATCTTGGTGGATCAATTCCCGGCAAGCTCTACAGCGGCGAGCCCAAGAAGGATATTCCTACATCTGGCCGACGTGCGGTCAGCAGGTCGACATGCGTGACCTTCGCCAAGGCGCTGGCCGCCGGTTGTGCCGCGCCGCCTCGCTCTGGTTTCCTGACATTCCGATCGCTTGTCAAACGATCCAGCCCACATGCCGCACTTCCGCCGGGAATCGGGTCCATGAACATCGCGGATCCCGCCGATCAGGTTCCTGAGCTGGCGCTGCGTCCATGAGCGGCGCAGGGGGATTTGATCCTTGCACTGAACCGTCCGAGGCGGTCTGCGAACAACTCGCCGTCCGGCCGGCATCGCCTTGTTCATGCTGCTCGCCCATCAGACCGCAAATTCCGCGACTATCGTAGCGGTCGCACGCATCGCGTGATCGCTGAATTCGTGTTCACTGCAACCGCGGTGGTGGCTCATGCCCTCGCCTGGCATTCCGCCTATTCGCCGACCGAGGGGTGGATTGCGCTTTTCGATCCTGCTTTACCTCATTACCGGCCTGTTCTGGCTTCCAGTCGTGTGGATGCAGATCGAGATGCGCGATCTCTCGCCCTGCAGGCCGCGGCAGCGAAGCAAGCTCCACCACAGCGCTGCAACACCTTGGCACGTTCCGCCATTCCAGAAGGCGGCTACGACGACATGAATGCCATCACCATCTCCACCATTCTGGTTGTGGTCGCCCTGCGCCCACGGGCACATGGCCTGTAACTTCGCCGTGACTCATCCCCTTGAGGGAACAATCAGACCGAGCCCCAGTTTGACCCAAACAAACACGGCCGATGGTTCGATGGAGGCATGCCATGAGATTTCCACACAGCACGACGGCCGCCGCCGCCACTTTCATAGCCCTCACGTCCCCGGCGCTCGCCCAGTCAAGCGGAACACCGGCACCCACGACGCCTGCACCCACGACGGCGACCGAACAACCCGGCGCCGGGTCGAACGCAAACGGACAGGGGGGTGAACAGACACGCGAAATAATCCGCCAGATGGTTGAGCAAGCTGTCCGGGAGAGGATGCACCAGGATCGCGGTTCTGAAGAAGCTTTCCGTGACGAAGATAGCCGCAACGACCAGGGCGACCGCAACGGGCATGCTGACCGCCCCGATGAAGCTAGCCGGCATGGCGACCATTGGCGAAATCGTGGCGACTGGGGCAGAGGACACAGAATGGCTCGACACCGTGGTCACCAAAAGATGCGCGGTGCCGGCATGCGACTTATGTTCGGCCTGTTGGACACGGATGGCGACAGGTCACTGTCCGAGGCCGAGGTTCAAAGCGCGGTCGGCAGGATGTTCAATAGCATCGACGAGAATGGTGACGGCAACATCGATCTAGACGAAATCCAGTCCCTCCTGCACGGCTCCAACGTGCATGGCACAAACAACGAAGACATGCCGTAGCTGCATCAAGACTGAGGAGCCGACTTCAGACGGAGCGGCAAGCGAGTCGCGGTCAGGCGAAGGCGCCGTTTGGAATGGCCCAAAATATTCTCTCAAGCTCCCGGAACATAGGTCGGCCATTGCGGTTCGACAGGCGGCGGGAACGGTCGATGAATAGCATGCCCGCTTGCCAAGCGCGGGTCCCGATCGACCTTGCCAACAGAGGAGCGGGCTATGCGTGCGTTGGTCTGGCACGGTAAGGAAGACATACGCTGCGATCAGGTCTCCGATCCAGAAATTGAGGATGAACGGGACGCGATTATCAAGGTGACGAGTTGTGCCATCTGCGGCTCCGACCTTCACCTTTACCACAACTACGTGCCAGCCATGCTGCCAGGCGACATTATGGGCCACGAGATGATGGGAGAGGTCGTGGAGGTCGGCAGGGGCGTCAACGGCGCTCTGAAGAAGGGAGACCGCATTGTCGTACCGTTCACCATAATCTGCGGTGAGTGCGACCAGTGCAAGAGACAGAACTTTTCGGTTTGCGAACGTACGAACCGCAAGAAGAACCTCGGCGACAAGGTGTTCGGGCACACCACCGCTGGTCTGTTTGGCTACACCCATTTGACGGGCGGCTATCCCGGGGGACAGGCGGAATACCTGCGGGTGCCGTTCGCCGACGCCACGCACGTAAAGGTGCCTGACAACCTTACCGACGAGCAGGTTCTCTTCCTCGGCGATATTTTTCCCACCGGATGGCAGGCCGCGGCACAGTGCGACATAGAGCCTACGGATACGGTTGCGGTGTGGGGCTGCGGCCCAGTCGGGCAGATGGCAATACGCAGCGCCCTGCTGCTCGGCGCCAAACAGGTGGTGGCGATCGATTGCCTGCCGGAACGGCTTTCCATGGGGGCGGCCGGCGGTGCCATCACCATTAATTTCGCCGAGGAAAGTGTCGTCGAACGGCTGCAGGAACTCACCGGCGCAAATGGCCCGGAGAAGTGCATCGATTGCGTCGGCATGGAAAGCCATGTCTCGCTGGCCCAGCCCGACACCGTCTACGATCGCGCAAAGCAGTTGATGCTGATGGAAAATGATCGACCGCATGTGTTGCGCGAGATGATCTATGTCTGCCGGCCGGCCGGCGTGATCTCGATCCCCGGCGTCTACAGCGGGCTGGTCGACAAGATTCCGATGGGACAGGCGATGAACAAGGGCCTCACCTTCCGCATGGGGCAGACCCATGTCACCCGTTGGACCGAGGATCTGCTGCGCCGCATCGTGGACGGCCAGATCGACCCTTCCTTCGTCATCACCCATACCGTCGGGCTCGAGCAGGGACCCGAGATGTACAAGGTGTTCCGCGACAAGCAGGACAGCTGCATCAAGGTTGTTTTGAAACCGTAGGGAATCGTCATGAACGTGGTCGCTAAACTCACCAACATCACCCGATCGCCTGGCGATCCCAAAGTGCTGCAGGCCGGGCCGAGTGTGGTCGGTGCCTTCGACGGCCTTGCTCGCAAGCTCGGCTGGTTCAGCATCGCGCTGGGTGTCGTCGAGCTGGTTGGTGCCGAGCGGATTGCCGGTGCGCTCGGCATGAGCGGCAAGCAAGATCTCATCCGAGCCTATGGGGCGCGGGAGATAAGCAGCGGCATACTCTCGCTTTCCGTGGACAAGCAGGCTGGGCTTTGGAGCCGGGTGGCTGGCGACGGCCTGGACATCGCGACGTTGCTGTCAGCTTATCGGCATGACAATCCAAAGCGCGACAACGTGGGCATTGCGCTTGCCGTGGTCGCCGGCATCGCTTTGCTCGACATCATCGGTGCGAAAGGCGTCACCGCGCGCCACTCTCGCAGGGGGACCAAGCCGCGCGACTACAGCGATCGCAGCGGCTTTCCCGCAGGCACTGCCGCAGCCCGCGACTTTGCCCGCTCTGAGCGCGGCCAGGAGTCCGGCGCCGCCTGACAGAGTGCCGACCTTCTGGGGTTCCAGCCCTAAAACCAGGTTACCGATTTTGAGCTCGACGAGATTGTAGCCGCGCAACTTGCTATCGGCCCGGCCCCATCCTGCACCATGCCGATTTCTACGCCGGATGCGACCTGCTCGCCACGCCCCAGGTGTGGGTGCGGCGCAGTGCCTGCGAATTCGCCGATGGCGCTGACGATTTCCCGGCCGTCAGCATCGGTGATGACGGTGGCGTAGCGGGTCATGAATCACACTCCTGAATCAGCGCGCGTTGCGGAGACAACCTATTGATGGGAAGCTGGCTGTTCGAGGAGGACAGCAATGAGCAACGTCACCACGCATTACGGCAGCGACGGCATCGTCGAGCGTATATTGGCCGCGATTTCCGATGCGAAGCCCGATAAAATCAATGCCGCGCAGCTCTATCCGTTCGACCAGCTTCACGGCCGCGAGCTCATCGCCACGCGAGACCATGGAGGTCGTCTTGCCCCCTCGCCCACCGACCGGATCCTTGATGTCGGCAGCGGCATTGGCGGCCCGGCGCGCTTCCTGGCCGCCACCTATGGCTGCCAGGTCGACGGTGTCGACCTCACACCAGTCTTTGTCGAGGCATCCGGCCGACTGACCATGCTCAGCGGCCTTGGCGACAAGGTTCGCTTCCACGAAGCCGACGCGGCGAAACTGCCCTTCGCCGACAACACATTCAACGCGGCAATCTGCTTCTATGTCGGGATGAACATCGCCGACAAGGCCGCCGTCATCGGGCAGGCTTTTCGCGTTCTGAAGCCGGGCGGCAAACTGATCTGGACCGAAGCCGTGCTGGCTGCCGGCGAGCCGAATTATCCCTTGCCCTGGGCGGTTGCGCCGGAAACCAGCCACCTTGTTGACCGGGATACCCTGAAGACCCTGTTCGCCGACGCGGGCTTCCATATTGACGAAGTCATCGACGAGACCGGCGAACATGTCGAACTGGCGATGCAAAGGGCCAGTTCCGGCATCATTCCTTCGCCTGTGCAACGTCAGGTCAATGAAATCGTGCTCGGCACCGAATTCGTGCAGCGACGCAAGAACTACATCCGTAGCCTGAACGAAGGCAGATTGGCATCGCTGGCCATCATCGTCTCGAAGCCTGCCTGATCGGAGCCTTGATCGTAACGAAGGGCAGAAACAAAAAACCCGCCTTGGGCGGGAAGTTGGCGCAACTCAGCACCAGAAGTAGCGACCGGCAACACCATGGTTCGCAGTTTCGTTCGGCTCGCGAACCACCGCCTTTCTATACCATTGTGCGACATTGTACACGACGGTGCCATTGTCCGTGCACTTCAGTCCGGCATCGATTGTGCTATAACGGCCGGTAAACGGCTACGAAGCCGGTAAAGGCAGTCAGTTGCATCGCGCTCCTGTCCTCCGTCCGAGTCATCCTCACGGCAAGTTCGACGCCAGTAGTCAAAATGCGAAGGCACGATTGTGGCCGACAGCAGACCGTCAGCTGTAAATCTAATCGGACATCCAGGTAGTCGGCGCTCGGCCGGACAAAGGGCGCGACGGAGGTGAAGCGAAAAGTGCAATGCTGAACTTGCTGAAAAATAGTTTCGGGCTTCACCAGATTACCGACCGGTCGATCTCGCCGATGCCGCCCGGCCTTGTCAGCGCCATTGCCATCTCCAAGTCTCGGCGAAGCAGGTTGATACAATGGGTTGCGCCCTCGGCACCATCGGTTGCCAGGTCGTAGACATAGGGGCGGCCAATCATGACTGCGGTTGCACCAGGGCAAGCGTCTTCAACGTCGGCGCGACGGCTCACGCTGCCAGCATGGATGATGGGAATCCGTCCGGCCACTGCACCGTGGTTCGAGACCGCGATGGCATCGACACCCGTTCCGATCGCCTGCTCAGCATCCTCAGGATCGAGGATGCTCTTCAGGATAAGCGGCAGGGTTGTCAGCGAACGCAGCCAGGCAATATCCGCCCAGGTCGGCATGGCCGACGCTGCGCAGTGCCAACTTTGAGCACGCCGGTGTTCCGGTCCTTGAAGTATGGCGTTGCGAGGCCGTCGGGAATTTTGAATCCTGCCCGGAACTGCCTACGGCGATCGCCTGGCTTCGGCATGTCGACCGCTACACAGATCGCTTGGCCAAGTGCCGTGCCATTAAAACCGCGATTGCTTTGCCGAGAGCAGGAACCAGACTGGAGACTGGCTCACCGCCACGCCATCCTCGATCGCTGCCGTCGTGAACACCGCTTCCGCCACTCCGGCGCCGCGCGCCGCCGCCACCTCGCCTTCCGGATGCACCAGCCGCTGATATGCTATCGGGCCAGGATGATCGGACGCGGCAGACTTTGCCCGATGAGCGTGATCCCGGTATCAAGTCTTGTCACACGCGCAGCACGTGCCGCTTTCCAAAGGCAAGAGATGCACCTCCTACTGTGTCAGGGCCGTTATCGAGGGGCGCTTGTTGAAGTCGCACTTGCCGGTGACGCTGTAGAAGAAGTCGGCATTTGAAGACGGCGTCGGCACGGTTGTGCCGCCGTCCTCCCAGGCTTGATAGCTGGTTACACCACAAGGCACGATGGTGAAGATGTCGACCTTCTGCCCAGTCGGGGTCTCGGTCAGGTTGTTCGCGTCCACGCCGCTGTAGAGTCGGTTGGAGGTGGTCGGATCATCCGACTTTAGGTACTTCGGGTTGCCCGATGGCACGTACATCTGCAGGGAGAGGCCAGCCATCTGGCTGACGTCGATCGACGCGCCGGCGCTGTTGGCTGGGTACATGGTGTTGAGGCAAGTGGTTGAATATTTCTTGGTGCCGCTGGTCTGGAGTATCGCGTCTGCAGTCAGACCCGTGAAGGTGCTCACGCTGGCGGTGGTGCAAACTTGCGACTGGACAAGCGTCTTGATGTCGGCCCCGCCGTTGTTGGTGATTGTGTACACATTCGTTGTGCCGTAGCCTTTCGGATCACCGAAGCCGTTATAGGTATACTCGATCGACATCAGCGGCTTGGCCACCGTCGCTCCAAATGTCGTGCCGTAGAGCGTCATCGTCTTGTTCCACCAGCCCGACACCTTGGAAACCTTGAAGGTAGTCTGCACCAGGGCCGGCGTCTTGCTCGCCGCCGACCCAACGGCGACCGGCACCGTGTTGATCCTGGCGATCTGCATGAACACGGTGGGCATGGAGTAACTTGCCATGGCCTGCGCGGTGGCGGTGCCATTGGCGGAAACCACAAAGCTGTTCAGTGTCGGGGTACCCAGGCCATGGTTGGCGATGAAGGTATCCTGCAGCATAGTCTGGCGCTGCGCCAACGTTGAGGTTGTGTCCATACCGGTGATCGATAGGACCGCGGCATCCAGCGCCTGCTGCTCGTTGGACCGGGTCTGGACCGCCCTGGTATAGTCGACCGAGAACCCGATGGCGGTGATGATGGGCGCCAGCATGAAAACAAACAACGGGGCCATCGAACCGTCATGGGAACGCGCGAACCGCCCAACAATTCTCAGCATGTTTCTACTCCCGACGGACATTAGCCTACGCGCATATACCACGCGACGGCAAAGCAAGGTCTAAAGCTATCGATCAATGTTTAATCGTCTCTCGCCGCTAAGCCTGGGTCTTTGCCTCCAGGCTTCAGATTCAACAAACAACGCAGTATTGGATCAAAATCTCGCCAGCTACCGGGATTGCTGCAGGCAGAGGCTAGCGAACTCGAACTCCCAAGATGCAATCACATCTGACGCTGCGGCATTTGCCGCGGACCTTAGGCTTTCAAGGAGAGGAACTGCCCTCTCTCCCCCGAGTCCTCACGGCCGAACGCGGATGACCGTCTTTCCCGCACGCCGCTCGGTCGAATTGAAGGTGGCGACGGCATCTTCAAGGCTGGAGACCTTGCCGATATTCGTCCGCAGTCGTCCGTCCCGGATCCGCTGAACGATCTCCCAAAGCTGGCCGCGATCAGCCTCGACGACGAAGTCAATCGCCAGGCCATCTGCAGGTCGAATATCCGTCGGTCCAACGACTGTCACAAGCGTTCCTCCGGCCCGGATCAGGGCCGCGGACCGCTTCTGGATATCGCCGCCGATGACGTCGAACACCAGGTCGACGCCGCCAACCTCCTCCAGTTTGTCGTTGTCGAGATCGACGAACTCATTCGCGCCGAAGTCGAGCGCCTTCTGGCGGTCGGCGGCGCGTCCGCTGCCGATGACATAGGCCCCGGCCTCCCTTGCAAGCTGCGTCACCATCGAACCGACGGCACCGGCCGCGCCGTGCGCGAGCACGCTTTGCCCCGCCTGAAGGCGGCCATGCTGGAACAGCCCCTGCCACGCGGTCAGGCCGGAGATCGGCAGGCTCGCACCCACCGTGAAGTCAACGTCGCCGGGCAGCGGCGCGAGATTGCGTGCCTCCATGGCGACATACTCAGCGAGGGTCCCGTCGCGATGCCAGTCGGCGAGGCCGAATACGCGCTGACCGATTGACAGTCCCGTGGTGCCGTAGCCGAGCGCAGTGACCACACCTGCGAGCTCATGGCCGAGGATCGATGGCGTCCGGTCACGGAAGGCTCGATCGGCCCAGGTCGAAGGCCACTCCAGTTCGGTGTTGACGAATCCCGCCGCATGAACCTCCACAACAACATCGTTTATTGCCGCCCGCGGCTCGGGCCGCTGTACCAGCTTCATCCCGGCCTCTCCTGCAGCCTGGTCCGTCACTACGATCGCTTTCATGGGAATTGTCTCCTCAGACATTTGTGTTGGGGTAATTAGCGGGCGTGGCAGCTCTTTCGAGCTTTCACGCGTCGGCTTCGCGTCCTCCACGACGACCTTGAGGTCCCTGCCTGGGTTCCTCGGAGCTCTCGCGCGCCCGCGATTCCAGGATTTTCGTTATGCGAAGTCCAGCACATCGGCCACCGGCATGCGCGGCTTCTGCGGCCAGTTGCCAGCTCGCTCCGGTCCGACGGTCAACAGCATGACCGGCACTTCGTCTTCGGCCAGGCCGAACTCGCGGTGCACGGCTTCAGCGTCGAAACCAATCATCGGCGTCGAACCCAGGCCCAGCGACCGGGCCATGTAGATGATCGCCGCGGCGCCAAAGGTCGCGGAGCGCACGGCTTCGTCGCGCTGGCGCTGCGGCTGATCGTCATACAGACCGCGAGCGGGGATTTCCCACTCCGGCACCAGGTGCGCCGGCATGATGCCGGCTTTCACCACGGGTGCCAAGCGGGCTGGAACGGTGCTGGCATCGGCCAGCTGGCCGATGATGATGAAGGTCACGGCCGCGTCGGTGATCGCGGGCTGATTCCAGGCGATCGGACGCAGCCGGGCCTTGGCTTCCGGCGAGCGTACGGCGATGAAACGCCAGTTCTGCAGGTGGAAGGAGGTTGGCGCGGACGTGCCGATACGCACCAGGTCGCGGATCTGGTCGTCGCTCAAGGTGGCAGCAGGGTCGTAGTACTTTGCGGCACTGCGGCTCAGGATCGTTTCGATGACGGCGTTCGTGGCGAAAGCGTTTTCGCTCTTCCCGCTCTCCCCGAAGATCTCGGCGGCTACGCGGGTTGCGGGTCCGGTGGTGGCGATGCAGTTCATTGGATGGCTCCCTTATCAAGTGATTGCGGAGCCCAATTTACGAGGACGAGTGATTATTTCGAGACTGATTCAGCTCAGTATGATGCGCGAAAGGATCAAACTGCGCCTTCGCGATCCCAGACCGTGTGCGTTACTCGCCCTTGTGCGCCAGTCGCCGCCACTCCCCCGGCGTCATCCCCATCCTTTCGGCGAAGACATGCCGGAATGCCGAAACGGATTGATACCCGACGGTCTCGGCCACGGCCTCGGCGCTGATGGCTGGCTTCTTCAACTCGTTGGCGGCCAGGCTCATGCGCAGATCAGTCAAAAAATCGAGGGCGGAGCGACCCAGCTTGTCCTGAAACTGGCGCATGAACGTAGCGCGCGACACCCCGCACAAATCGGCCAGATCGGGCAGTTTCCAAGGCCGTGCCGCATCGGCGAACATTGCCGCAATTGCTGGTGCCAGCCGCGGATGGCCAGCCAGGGCCAACAAGCCTTCGGGGGCTTTCCCGGATTGGCTCGCCGCGCGCAGTACCAGTGTGAAAAGCGCCGAGGAAAGCGCGTTGAGAATGGCGCGCCCTCCCGCCCTGTCACCGGAGGACTCCATCCGCATCAGCCCGACAAGACCGGCAAGTTGGTTGGATGCGGACCCCATGCCGTCTTCTCCATGGCTGTCCACAGCGCGTGTCACCAGGTTGGCGGGCAGGTAGTTGCGGATCAGTCGATCATGGGGTGGCGCGATAAAAAATCGCCCACACAGCAGATCCAGTTGCTCGCCCTCGCCATCATTCTCGCTCAGCATCCATCCGGCTGACCCCCGGCGTTGCTGGGTAGGAATTGGTGTTTGCCCGCTACCGTCGTGCAGTACATGCGCCGCGCCGTGAGGCAGCAGCACAATATCTCCGCTCAGCAGCTCCCGCGCCGCTCTCGTCTTCGGATCCTCGAGAATGGCCCGGCCCTTGACTATGACGTGGTAGGGAATTTCGTTCGCGGCAGCCTTGTTCCAGGCAACGCGCCACGGTGCACCATAGGCGCAGCGGACCTCGAGCTGGCCGGTCACGGTGATGATTTGCAGGAGATGGCTCAGCCAGTCCACTTCAGACATTGGACCTCGAAACGGAGATAGTGAAACGTCTTATCGTAATTATGGATTGTTTGCACAAATCGAAAGTACCAAGAGAGACGGCAACACGCCCGCCGATCATGAATGCGTCTCCAGGTGAAGAACTTGTCTACATGCCGAGCGCGGAGGCACCACGCACTAGATTGCTGCGGCCGTAACGGAGCAACTGGTAAAAGGATGGAGCAGTTTCCTGTCTCTGAACAGCTGCGAGGCCGATCAGCCGCCGCAGCCTACCGCCATCCCCGCACCATATGAGATTGGACGCTGCGCCCTGGGGTCTCCCAATGAGTGTCCGGGGTCTCACCATTTATCGGTTGCAGCCATTCGTCAGAGCTGATGATGGCTCACGGTCGCTTTCAACAGAGGACGGTATTTGTTATCCAGGCCGATATTTGGAGCCGAGCGATATTGTGATGCTTGCCTTGTGATCCAGGTTGCCCCGCCGCCTTTGATAGACACCTGTTGTTAGGCCTTAGCTTTCCGATTCGCTGGTGTTTTCCTCAACGGCGTTTTTGCAGTTGGCTTGCGGCCGAGTCCGCTGGATTTCGCGAGGGCTGACCGCTGGGCCGCGTAGCTCGGTGCAACCATGGGATAGTCCTTGGCGAGCCCCCACCTGGCTCTGTACTCGTCGGGTGTCATTCCCAGCAACCCAAGGTGGCGCTTCATAGACTTGAACTTGCGTCCGTCCTCCAGGCTGATGATGTAATCGGGAAACACGGACTTTTTTGGATTGACTGCCGGAACAAGCGCGGGCGGCGTCGCTTCCACCGGCTGACCCAATCCCGACAAGGCAGAATTGACGCTGGCGATCAATTCGGGAAGACCGGCCGCCGGAATGGCGTTCTTCTGGACATATGCCGCCACTATGTCGGCGGTGAGCTGCAACAACTGGACCTGCGGTGCTTCAGCGTCATTCTGCATATTTCGAGTTTCCCATTTGATTGGCTTTGTCTCTATTGAGGAACTTTACAACGTGCAACGGCCCACAGATCATGGATGGGGCTCCACGCGAAGAAACCTGTCTATATTTTAAAGCGGTGGCACCGCACCTGACCTACCCGCTGGCAACTGACTGACCACAGGATTGATTCAATGCCGGCTTGAGGCAGTAGCAGGATACCGAGTGTTTATAGCGCAAGTCGGAGTACCGAGGTTCAATCGGGCGCGTCGATAGCGCGACCATAGTCGGCGGCATTCGCCAATCCACAGGGTATGCGTCAGCCGTTTCGCGATCCGGGGGCTGACGCCGCAGAGAAAACCCGCGGGTGGCAACAATCGCGCGGGTGATCTTCTCGATCCAACGGTGTCTAACCGAGATTCCTGGGGATAATCACTCGTCGCTCCGGGACTCGCTGGCGCTTTGACAAACTCGGTTTTCCAGACCGGGGGCCGAGTGCACAAGATCCTGGCATGTCACCGCCAAGGCACCGCCACCGGGCGGAACCGCTTGCCCAGACTGCTGGACAGCAACCACGACATTCCAATTGCAAAGCAGATCGCGTACCGCTCGATTTTCAGAGGAAAAATATACATTCCGGCCGTCCCGGCGGATTTTTACGAGCCCAACTTCCCGGAGCTTGGCTAGGTGGTGCCACGAGGCTGTCCGGCTAATATTAAGCCGTTCGCGAATTTTGCGATCCGGCAATTCATAGTCGAGCAGCAAGCTCAAAATGTGCAGCCGCCGCGCATTGCCCAGCACCTCCAGAAATTCGGCCGCTTGTGCGGCGTTAGCCCTTAGTCCGTCCGAGACCATGGATGCCTCTTCCCCAGCAACTTGCCGTCACGCCCGAAGACTGCGGAACAATCGATCTCTTCAATGAACACGGCCAGATCATCTGGCACGAGCCACTGGGCGTAGGACCGAAGCCGTCTCAACCCACAAGCCTTGGCATGCCTCTCGGCGCGCTCGGATTCAAGTCCAGCCATCGTTGAGCGCTGTTGTTGGATTGGCACGAAACCATTGAGGCGTCCTTCCGCCAGCTGACTGGCCCAGCAAGTCGTGACCTGTTCCACTCACCGCTCCTTTACGTGACCCGGCAGACAAAATACCACAGCCATGTCGATAGTGTCGGCTCCTCCATTATGATTAAGGTGGCGGGTTCTCCCCACCGCATTTCGGAGTTAGCCCTTTTGACGGTATGATTGCATTGCGTATCAACGGGATGCGCGGATGGGTTATTTCCCATTTCGACCGAGCCTCCGTTGTTGCGCCGACGCAGGCGGGCCGAAGCTTTCAACACATCGACTTGCCCGGTGCGATGTAGTGTCGTTCGATGACCAACACCGCCTCCCCTTCCCTCTGATGGCCTCCATCGATTACCAAAATCGTAAATCCGCGACCTACAGTGCCAGTCGCTTCGTCCGGTCTTCGTTGAGCCCCCAGCCGATTGGATATCGCTCTGCCCAAGCACTCTTGGTTCCCCTTGAAAGATCATAAATGAATCGTGTGGCAGGCCTGAGCATCGAGTAGCAACCATGGGCCTCGTGCTACGGGTGACCGGCGCCCCCGACCCGAAATCGTTGCTCGCCCCTCTTTTCTGAAGGATACGGGCCCCCTCTGTAGCCCAGCAACCACCCATCATTATGAGGATTGCTTGCGACAGGGGGCCGAGCGATGCCGTAACCGCTGAGATCTCCTTCCCGGTCGATGTCAACCACGATCAGCACCGAATGGCCAATGACGACGCCAGCTTCGCGTAATGCCTGGGCGGCATCGGGATGAGTAGGCAAAGCCTCCTGGCTTTTTTGTTTCGAGCAAGGCGTCACGAAGGCTGGTCAGCGGTTCTGGCAATCTTCACCATGCGACCTTGCCTCCTGCAAACGGCTAACTCGCAATCGAGCGAACGCTACTAAAGAACGCCTCGACCAAGGAAATTGGTATCTTACAATACCGGCGCAGGCTTGTTGGGCTTTCAGTTGTAATCCTGTGCCGATGATGAAATCATGCGCGCGCTTGACAACGGGCAGGTTAATTCAAGTTCCGCCACCAGGAGGAGAAGCGGTATGACCACTCAGGTTGTACATCGCGTATTCGGTCCCAAGCAGGTCAGGCAATTCAGGGAAGTCTACGAGCGCGCGCGCGTAGTGGAGGCAACTTACCCCGATTCGCACATTGCCAGCAAAGCCGCCAAAAGGCTGATCGAGGCATTCGAAGCCGAGATCCAGACTGACGGGACGGTTCTGGATTTTCAGCAGCTATGCGAAGCAAACCCCCTGGGGACCGCCTGAGACCCGGACGTTGTCTGGCGAAGGCTCACGATGAACCGCTTCATCTGCCGACGTCAGCCATGCCCTGCAGGCGGATCGTGCTTGCCGTTCAAAAATCAAATTTCGGAAGTGGGTCGCCATGCGGAGCGATAGGGGAGCCATGGGGCGTTGGGCGGCGGTGGCTCCCCTATCCTGTCTCCGCATTTGTTCGCAGACAGGCAGCGTAAGCTCGAGCAGACGCCGGCAATCCACTGTTCAGCGTGGTGTATACATCGTCAACGAAGCTTTTGGAGGTATGATGCAGCGTTGTCAGGAGGTGCGAGCAAACCCAACCACCGCCTATCGTATGAGACCCGCCGAATTAATCGCAAGAGCGCGTGCAACCAACACAGTGCGCGGTAACCGAGGATATCTATAGCCTGGTGCGGCACGGGCATGCGCCTTAGTTCGGGCCGCTCGCGCGGGTCAAACCAGTTTGGAGTCCCGTCTTCTCAACGTAAAAATTTACCGAAAAAATTAACTTATGTTAGAGAATGCTAATAAATAGCTCCTACACTCCCGAGGCTGCTTTAGATGTCAGCAGCCACGTTGCTTGAGGTTCGCAATCAGCCTTGAGCGTGGAAAAGGGGTCGGGTACCAAAACTTCCAATTCTAAGAAAGGGCACTTATCGGGCGCCACAGGTACCTTCGTTGGGGAAGGGTGAGTATCGGTATGGTTTCTACAGCAGGACTGCACAGTTACGGTTCGTCAAATCGATCAAGAGTTCCGTCCAGCGGCACAGAAAATCTCCACCAAGAAGCAGGTAAGCAATACCTTCTCATGCTGGACGGGAGGGCCTTGGACCGCGAGTGTCTCGCTTCGGCGCTTGAGGATCATGAATTGGGCATGGTGGTCGTCGCCATGGGTTCGATCGAGGAATGGCGCATAAGGAAGGGTTCGGCTTCTCCCCTTTCAACCATACTCTTCAACCTCGGCGGCCGGAAGGTCACCGATCACGGCATTGCAGAAGAAATCAGGCATATTTCGTCCGAGTTCAAGGCCGTTCCGGTGGTCATCCTGGCCGACACCGAAGATCTTGCACAGGTGCTGACGGCTCTCGAATGCGGCGCACGCGGTTACATTCCGACTTCGGTCGGGATCGATGTGTGTGTCGAGGCGATCAACTTGGCTGCAGCCGGAGGCATCTTCGTTCCGGCCAGTAGTGTCCTTTCCATGCGGCACCTGATAAAATCAGGCAACTGCGACGCCCGGCCCTTGACGGGCATGTTCACGCTCAGGCAGGCAGAGGTCGCCCAGGCACTGCGACGCGGCAAGGCGAACAAGATCATCGCCCACGAACTGAACCTTCGCGAAAGCACTGTGAAGGTTCACATCCGAAACATCATGAAGAAATTGAAGGCGACCAACCGCACGGAGGTCGCCTACAAGGTGAACGATCTCTTCGCGGAAGGACCTCTGAGCCAAGAGTGATCGCATCAACAAGACGGCCCGTCCTGGTTCAGTCCTGGCGGGTCGTGTTTTTTCGTCAACGGAACATTTGAATGAAGGTCGATGGATTTCGCGTTGCCGCACGACCGATGCCACGCGAGACTCCCTTCTGAATCGTGACTTTGCTCCGCGCAATGGAACAGCTTTTGAGAAGAGGCAGTCGGAGGGGTCCGGGGCAACGAAAACGCCGCCCCGTTCGAGCGGCATTCTCGCCTGATCAACCAACAGCAGCAGCGGTCTGTGCCTCGGCCGTTCGTGCCAAATGACGGCGCAGGTCGCGCATGTCGACCTGCTGACCGCAAATCGGGCAGGTATGGAAATTGTCGTCTCGTGGGCTGGCTGGCCACCGTGCAGCTTGCCGGGGATTGGTGGTCCAAGGTCGGATTCGCCATGGCTATCAAACATTCAATTCGTCTAAAATGGTCCGAAACCATTTTAGCGCACGCTATATTGAATCGCAGTCTTGCGAGGCAGTTCATGCGTTTGAAGTTCATCCCACCTATTGAGCCGGAGCTTGTCGACACCCGCCCGAGCGGGGCGACTGGATTCACGAGATCAAATTCGACGGGTATCGCACTCAGCTCATCATGGATGAAGATGGCATCCGCCTGTTGACGAGAAGAGCGCGCCACAACCAGGACAGGTCAAGCGACTGATCCTTGGGTCTCATCACCGACAGGGGAAGTTTGCACCTGTTGCAGCCGAGCGGCGCGTCTCCGATCATGATGCGTATCCCAGCGGCCACCAAGGTTCACTCGGACGCCGGGATGGGTCCTGCAATTACTGGGCGAAGCGCAGGTGACCCACAACGGTACTTTTGACGCCGCGAGCTCCAACAGAGCGCGCGTTGGGGTGTGAGAACCGCAAGATCCTCTCGTACCCACTTTGCGATCGATCAGGCAGACGTGCGGCTGTCAGCCGGCGGCCTAAGGATACTCAGAATGTCTGGTTGTAGGCGCCCACCTCGGGGCTGCGGCGCAGCACGGTGTCGACAGCCTCGAACATCTCCCGTCGACGCTGCGACGACACCGGGCTTTCGACGACCACGACCAGTTCCGGCTTGTTCGAAGAAGCGCGCACCAGTCCCCAGGTGCCGTCCTCGGCGACAACGCGCACGCCGTTGACGGTGATGAGGTCGGCGATCTTCTGGCCCGCAAAAACCGTTCCATCCCGCTTCATGGCCTGAAAGTCGGCAACCACCCGCTCGACAACGCCATACTTCACATCGTCCGCGCAGTGCGACG
>NZ_RZTG01000030.1:0-20798 GCF_003997175.1 Mesorhizobium sp. Primo-A | reverse complement strand
GGCCAGGACCGGAAAAGGCAAGCTCGACGAACTGGCTCTCGACCGGCTTGACCTCTATTTTGCCGGACGCACCAAGGCGCCGCTACTGTTCGATGCGATTTTCGGCGCCTGCGCGGCCACAGCAGCGCGACCGGAAGGCAAGACCAACCCGCTGTCGCCGTTGCCGGCACCCGAGATGATCGGCATCAGCGACGACGAAGCCTTGATGCCGCGCACCCGCCCGACATTCGAAGGATACCGGTTGCTGCGCGAATACTTCATGATGCCCGAGCGTTTTCACTATGCACGGGTTTTGGGATTGCAGCCTGTCGTGCGCCAATGCGCGGCCGGACTCGAGATCATTTTCCTGTTCAAACGCACGGTTCCCGAGCTGGCCGATCTGACGCCGGCGGACTTCGAACTTTTCGCGACACCGATCATCAATCTGTTCGAACGCGAGTGCAACGTCGTCGAAGTCGATGAACGCAAGACGCGCCAGGTGTTGCATGCGGACCGGACGCGGGCGCGTGACTTCGAAATCTACCGGGTCATCCGCGTCGAGGACGCCGACACGGAAGGCAACGACGCCGAAATCCCCGAGCTCTTCAGCCTGGGTCAGAACCGCGGTAGTGGTTGGGTCTATTCGACCGAAAGGCGCCCTCGCCGCGCGATGGAGGAGGAGCGCCGCGAAGGTCTGACGCGAACGTCCTATACCGGGGATGACGTTTTCCTGGCCGTGTCCCGGCCGCTCGTAAGGCCGGCGACCCGGCCGCTGAAGCGGCTCGACGTGATGGCGCTTTGCACCAATCGTGATCTGCCGATCCTCGATGACAATCCGACGTTGACGTTAGAGGCCGGCGACCCGGTCGAAACCGTGAGGCTTCTTGGCGCCTTGCGTGCGCCGCAGCCAGCTATTCCTGCGGCACTGCCTGCTGGGGCCGACGGGGAATCGCGGGCCGATGATCTCGCCTGGCGGCTGGTGGCGCAGCTCGCGCTCAACTTTCTCAGTCTTGCCAAAGAAGGCCGCGGCATCGATCCCCTGCATGCGCTACTCGACCTTTATGCCGATCGCGGCGATCCAAGCCTTGCCCGAAATGTGCATTCGATCGTGCGTATCGACTCGCAGCCGGTCATCGAACGTCTGCAAATCGATGGACCGATGTGCTTTGGACGCGGTACCGAAGTCACGTTGCATGTTGATCAATCGGTCCTGGCCGGCCAAAGTACCTTGCTGCTTTCGGCCTTGCTGGCGCGGTTGTTTGCTCGTCACGCCGGGATAAACGGCTTCGTGCGAACTCGCACGCGGCTGCTGCAGAAGCAGGAGGATGTGCCATGGCCGATGACGCCCGGCAATCGCTACCTGATCTAGACAAGCCCGGCCCGAACAGGGCCGAAGGTCTGTCCGAGACGTTCGACTTTTTCGAACTGCTGCGCCGCCTCGAACAACGGAACGGTCTGTTCGGCCATTCCGGCCGTCCCGACCGTGAGCCGGCACGGCTCGGCCAGCATGTGCGCCTCGCCTTTTCCGCACGGGACCTGGTTGTGTTCCGCGAAGCCCGCGATGCGGCACCGGCCCGGGTCACGGTGGCAAATTTTGGTCTGCTGGGACCCGAGGGTCCAATGCCGCTGCATCTGACGCGCTGGGTGCTCGACCGGCTCTCGCAACGCTGGTTCGCCGGCGCCGAGGCACAACTGACTAGCGACACGACGTTCGTCGACTTCGTCAACATTCTGCAGCACCGTATGATCGCCCTCTACTATCGGGCGTGGGCGGATGCGCACCCGGCCGTGCAGGCCGAACGCGCGGTCGGCGGGCGCGTTCGCGCCATGCTTGAAGCCATGGCCGGGATCGGACTTCCCGGCACGCAGGACCCCAATCTCGATACGGTGAAGCTTCGGCAGGCGGCTTCGCTGGCCAATCAGGTCGACGGCCCGGAACGGCTGACGCTGTTCCTGGCGGAAGCGTTCAAGGCGCCGGTACAGATCAAGGAGTTCATCTCCGCCTGGATAACAGTACCAACCGGTCTCCAGACCCGTCTTGCAAAGGCCTTTGCAGGGCTCGGCAAGGGCGCGACGATCGGCCCACGCGTTTTCAGCCGCCAAAGCAGGATCGAACTGCGTGTCGGCCCGCTGGGGTATGAGGAGTTCAAGGCGTTCCTGCCTGGCGGGGAGCGGCTCAAGCTGTTCAAGCAGGCCGTTCGCGACATGGTCGGGGAGTCGCTCGACGTCGATCTGCGCATCGTGCTTGCGCGTGAAGCCGTACCGCCGCCCCAAATCGGAGCGGTTCGGCTCGGGCAGACCGCCTGGCTTGCGCGACCCATCGAAAGGGGCGATGCTGACGACATGCGGCTGCGGACAATCGTCGGATGGCGGCCGGAAATGACGGGGGTCGCGGCATGAGCCTGCTGCTGACACTGGAGCAAGGGCCACGCACCCAGGCGGTGCGGCAGGCCCGGCTTGACGAGGGTGAGCTGGTGATCGGCCGCAGCGCGGACGCGGGTTGGCAGATCAACGATCCCGACATGTTCGTTTCAAGGGCACATTGCAAGATCTCTGGCGGGCGAGATGGATATTTCGTCACCGACACGTCGAGCAGCGGATTGTTCATAAACGACTCCGACAGCCCGCTCGGTGCCGGCAAGTCGACGCGCCTTCAAAGTGGCATGCGGCTGAGATTGGGCGACTACGTCGTCCATGTCGACCTGCAAACGCCAGCCACTCAAGCACCAGCGGCCGGCCAGCCGGTTTCGGAACGCGCGCCGCCAGCATCCCGGGCCCCGGTGAGCATCGGTCGCGATGACTTCTTTTCCGCCAAGGTCGAAGAAGAGCCGCGACGGCCACGTCCGGCCGATCTGCCGAACCCTTTCGAGCAGCCGGTTGCGGGTGCATTCGAACGTGCCAACTCCGACCAGCGCCACTCGGCCGCTTTCGATGACCCGTTCAGCCTCGATCCGGTTTCGACGCCGGTGTCGAAAAATCCCGCCCCTTATCGCGAACCGGGCGGCGCGGCGAGCCAAGCGGACCCGTTCAGCCTCGACGCGGTACCGTCCCCCGACCGCGCAGCCCAAGCCGCCCGTGACAAGCCGTCCGGAACCCATGATGACTTTCCTTTCGGACCAGCCGCCACGCTCAGTTCGGCGAACGGCGCCAGTTCGATCGAACAGCGCGAGCGCATCGCCCAGCGATCCCAATCAGCCAATCCCTGGGATTTGCCGGTGCAGCCCGCAGCTACCCCTGCTTCACCACGTGTGGGTGCTGCTCCCAAAGCCGCCCCGGCGCTGGCTGCGGCGCGGCCGGAGGAGATGGCGCTTCGCGCCGCATTCCTGCATGGCATGGGTGTCGAGGAAGCCGATTTCCCCGGACGCGACAGCATCGCGGAAATGGAGAAGTTCGGTCGCGAATACCGGATGATGATGGAAGGCCTGATGCAGCTTCTGCGCAAGCGGGCCGAGGAAAAGGGAAACGCGCGCGTCGCGCAGACCATGGTCGGGGCCTCCGAAGTCAATCCGCTCAAGTTCCTGCCGACCGTCGACGACGCCATCATAACGCTTATCGCTGAGCGCAGCCCAGGATTTCTCGGCGGTGAAGCGGCAATCACCGATGCGGTGCGCGATCTCGCGCAACATCACGTACGCGCCTGGCGAGGCATACAGACCGCCATGCGGCGGATGATCGACCGTTTTGACCCGGTAGTGATCGAGGATGAGCTGAAATCGAATTCCGCGATCGGAACCCTTCTCTCTGGGGGGCGGGGCGCCAAGCTGTGGGAACTTTACCAGAAGCGCCATCGTGAAATCGCCGAGAGTGCTGAAAAGAGCTTCCTTGGCGAAATCGGCGCTGATTTTCGAGATGCATATGAGGAGGAGTGAGAGATGATTGATCGACGTGAATTTGTTGTTGCCTTGGGCGCGACAGGGTTGCTTGCGGCTTGCCAGAGTGGTCCGCCGAAACCATCGGTGATCACCGTCAACGTAAACGGCGGTGCTGGCATGAACCCGGGACCAGGCGGCGGCGACCGGCCGGTAACGATCCTGGTGATGCGGCTGAAAAGCACCGGCAAATTCAATTCCGCCGACTATTTCGCGCTGCAGGGGGATGCCGGCACGGCGCTGGCGGGCGATCTCATCGGATCCGACCAGATTTCCGTCGGGCCGGGAAAATCCGCATCCAAAACCATCACGGTCGAGCCGGACGCGACGGCGCTGGGCTTTGTTGCTCTGATCCGCGAGCCCGGCGGCCGGAACTGGCGGACAACCAAGTCGGTGTCGTCGGGATCGAAATTCACGATCAACGTCACGCTTGGCAGCGGCGGCATTTCCGCCTAGCGGCAAAGGGCAAGGGGAGCTCGATACAGAGAGTAGCGGCATGAGCAATGCAAACAGGGTGCTATGGTCCGAAGGGCTTTTCCTGCGGACCCAGCATTTCCAGCAGCAGGATCGCTTTTTCGAGGCGACGGTGCGCGGCGCGTTGCAGGCCGGGCAATTGCATACGTTCGGTTTCCAACAGCTGACGCTGGACCAGGCGTTGCTGGAAGCCGGCCAGATCTCGATTCTGTCCGCGCGGGGCATCTTTCCGGATGGGACACCTTTTTCCATCCCGGACATGATGGACGCGCCGCGACCGCTGCCGGTCACCCCTGACACGGGCGCCGGACCGGTGCTGATCGCCTTGCCGCTGGAGCCTCCGGGCGGTGTCGGCTTCGATCCGGCACACGCTGCCGCCTTGGGTGCGCGATATCATGGGCGTATCGTTTCGGTGCGTGACGCCGTCCAGGGCGGTTCAGACCCTGAAGAAATCGAAATTGCCCGGCCGCAGGCGCTGCTGCTCGCACCCGGCAAGTCGGTCGGTGGCTACACGGCCTTGCCGATCGCCGACCTCAAGGGGATTCGAGCCGATGGCGGCGTCTCCCTGGACGAGACCTTCCTGCCACCGACCTTGGTTACGGGCGCCGTGGCCTGGTACCGGCAATTGCTGCTGGAAGTTGTCACCGGCCTCGACCAGATCGCCGAGGCGCATGGCAAGATGGTCATGGGCGGACCTGGGCGCAGCGTCGAAGATTTGCTGATGCTCAATCTCGCCAATGCGGCACGTCCGCGGCTGGCCCACATGCTGGCTCAGGATGTGTTCCATCCAGCCGAGCTTTACCTGGAACTTGCCGGCCTCGCCGGTTCGATGGCGACCTACGGATCGAGCGCGCGGCGGCTGGGCGAGTTGCCCGCCTACGATCACATGGCGCCTGGCCCTGCCTATTCGGCGCTGGCGGATGCGCTGCGCTCGCTCATCCTCAGCCTGCGTTACATCGAGCCCAAATCGCGTGCGCTGCCTGTCATGCGGCATTCGACCAATGTCTGGAAGATCCGTATCGACAATCCGAAGCTGCTGGTGGCCAGCCGGATCGTCATCCGGGTCGGTTCGGAGTTGTCGGAAGACGCGCTGCGCAAGATATTCGTCAATCAGGCAACCGTCGGCTCGGCCGACCAGTTCGAGGGCCTGTGGAAATCGCGTTTGCCCGGCATTCCGCTGAAACCGCTTCATTCCCAGCCGCGCGAGATTCCTTACGATGGCGATCGGTTATGTCTGGAACTGGACCAGAAAAGTGAGCACTGGGCGTCGCTGCTCGACGCTCCCGGCTTCGTCATCGGCGTTTCGGGCGTGTTGCCAAGCGAGCCGCAGGTGGACTGCTATTCGGTGAACAGGTGAGATCATGAGCCGCGATGATCCGTTCGGACTGTCGGAGGATCGCGAACGCACCCGCATTCGATTGACCGGCGCGCCGATGCCGCGGCCGATGGCGCCACCTTTGCCGAGCGCGTCGGTAAAGCGCTCCCGCACCCATCCGAACGCACTCGTCAACGCATTTGCGCCCTTGCTCGAATTCGCTCCCGAGCTTGAAAGTGCGCTGCCGCCGGACAATCCGGAAGCATTGCGTACCCGATTGCTCGAAGAACTGGTCCGGGCACGCGACACGGCTATGTCGGTCGGATCCTCAATGGAGCGCGCCGACCAGGCGGCCTGGGTGGTGGCGGCGTTGCTCGACGATCTGGCCCTGAACACGCCATGGGGCGGTGCCAGCGCCTGGCCGCGGCAGCCGCTTGTGGTCATGCTGCGCGGCGATGTCGATGCCGGCACGCAGTTCTTCACCCGTCTCGAAGAACTCGAGCGCCATCCCAACCGTGATCGCGAATTGCTGGAACTGCAGTATCAATGCATGGCGCTTGGCTTTCGTGGCAAATATCGCGTGTCGGCCCGATCCGGCGACCGCTCGCTCAATGCCGTTCGCGTGGCGGCGGCACGCTTCCTACGCGATGCCGACGCCGAAGGCGCGCCACTGTCGCCAAACTGGAAAGGCGTGATCGCATCTGACGAGCCGCAGCGCTTCATCGTTCCGATCTGGGTCATGGCGCTCGGTGCGGCGGTTGCAGCCATGACAATCCATGTCGGGCTCTCGATGGCACTGAGCAGCCAGGCGGTCGAGCTCTCCGCACTTGTTCGCGCACTGCCGCCGCCCGCGCGCGGCGACATCACCCGCACGTCGCCCAAGGTCGATGCCCCGCCGCCGGAGAAGGTGGATTTTGCGCTGTTGCCGGAATTTCAGGCCGGGGCGCCCGCCGACCTCAAATCCGCCCTCAGCGGCACCGAAAGCGTTTCGCTGGCCAAGCTGACGATCCAGGCCTCCAATCCCGAACTGTTCCAGTCGTCACGGCCACAACTGACCGAAGGCTTCGAGCCCCTGATCGGGTCGCTCGCCAAGGTGATCCTCGCCAACCAGGAGCTGATCGGAAACATCACCGTCGTCGGTCATACCGACAGCGTTCCCCTGCAAAAGACCAATCCGCTGTCGACCAACCAGCGACTGTCGGAGGCTCGCGCCCAGACGATTGCCGACATGCTGGTCCAGAACGGAGTGCCGCGGGATCGCGTCCATTCCGAGGGCCGCGCGGCCACCGATCCAGTCGCCACCGACAGCACGCGCGAGGGGCGGGCCTTGAACCGCCGCGTCGAGGTGCTTGTCGAAAAGAGGCTGTGAGATGTTCATCCTGCGCTTCCTTTGGGCTGTCCTGACATCACGCTGGCTATGGACGCTGATCGGCCTCACGCTGCTTTCCCTGGTCATCTGGGTGTTCGGTCCGATCGTCAGGGTCGGTCCCTATGAACCGTTCGCCTCTGATAACGTGCGCATCGTCATCATTGCGCTGCTGGTCATCTTCTGGCTGACCTGGCTGATCGTCGCCCAGCGCCGGGCGATCCGCGCCAACCGCATGTTCGTCGCCGAGATTGCCGCGCCGGTGGTGGAAAAGCCGCTCAGACCCGGCGAAGAGAATGTCGCGGCCGTCGGTGCCAAGTTCGCCGAGGTGATGGCCGAACTGAAGCGCCGCAAGCTGGGCGGACGAAAGTTTCTGCGCGAAATGCCATGGTATGTGATCGTCGGGCCGCCGGCCACCGGCAAGACCACGGCCTTGCGGCAGTCCGGGCTGAATTTTCCGATCGACCTCACCGACGACCTGCAGGGGGTCGGCGGCACGCGCAACTGCGACTGGTTCTTTTCCGAACATGCGGTTCTGATCGACACCGCCGGCCGTTATGTCCAGCAGGAGAGCCAGCCCGATGTGGACGCGGTTGAATGGCTGGGCTTCCTCGACCTGTTGAAAAAGCACCGCGGACGCCGCGCGCTGAATGGCGTAATCGTCGCGCTTTCGATCGACGTGCTTTGGGAGGGCGATGAAGCCATCAAGGCGCACGGCCGCAAGATCCGCCGCCGGTTGGCCGAACTCAACGACCGGCTCGAAATCCGCCTTCCGGTCTATCTGATGCTGACCAAGGCCGATCTGATCAAGGGTTTCGAGGCTTTCTTCGGCGGCTTGTCCACGGCTTCGCGCGAGCAGGTATGGGGGACCACCTTCGCGCTGGAAGCGCGTGTCGATGCCAAGACCATTGAACGGGAAATTTCCGCGCTGGCGACGGAACTTGAGCGGAGGCTGGTGCCGCGGCTGGAAGATGAGGACAAACTCGCCGCCCGTGCCGAGATTTTCCGCTTTCCCGCCCAACTGGCAAGCCTGTCCGAACCGATACAGGTGCTGGTCGAGGCAATGTTCGGCGAAAGCCGGTATGAAGAGGTCGCGTGGCTGCGCGGGCTCTATCTGACATCGGCGACGCAGGAAGGAGCGCCCATCGACCGGCTGACCGCGGCGCTGTCTTCGTCCTTCGGCCTGCCGCCGCGACGGGCGCTGCCCGCACCAAGGGTCGAAAAACGCAGCTTCTTCCTGAAGAACCTGCTGACCGAAGTCATCTTCAAGGAAGCGGGCCTCGGCACGTTCGATCCGCTGGCGCAACGGCGCCGCGCCTGGATCTGGCGGGGTGCGGCAGCCGCTTGCGCGGCGGCGGCATTGTTGGCCGGCGGGTTGTTCACCTGGTCCTATTTTGACAACCGCAACGCGATAACGGCCCAGGCAGGCCAGTTCGAAGCGCTGCAGACGCCGCTGACCTCCATCGCTGCAACGCCGGCATCGGTGGAGCAGCCCGCCATGGACGGCGCGCTCGGTGCGATGGACGCGGTCGCAACCGCCCGGACAGCACCGCCTGGCGCCGCCCAGGATCTACTGGGACCATCGGCCTCCGCGGAAATGGTGCGGGCGCAGACCGACACGTACGATCATGCCCTGCGCAATATTCTTGAGCCACGCATGATCGCCTTGCTCGAGGCGACGATGTGGCGGCAGATCCGCGACCCGGATTTCATGCTCGGAGCGCTGAAAACCTATCGCATGATGACGGGCCTGTCTCAGATGGATCCCGATTACGCCCAAGACTGGTGGGCGAACAGCTTGCCCGAATTCGCGGCCGCGGCACCATTTCCGACCGCCGATGCCGAAGAGCATCAGCTTGCCGCCATCCGCCGGATGACGGTCGACGAGAGCTATGTCGCGCCCGACCAGGCCCTGGTTGCCGAAGCGCTGAAAACGGTGTGTACCATTTCGTTGCCGGCGCGCGCCTACAAACAGTTGCTGGCCGATCCGGCAGTGGCCGGGCTCAAGGAGTGGATCCCGGCGAATTTCGCCGGCCCCAACGGCAGCAAGGTGTTCGCGCGGCGTTCCGCCAAGACGCTTCGCGTCGGCATTTCCGGAGCATTCACCTATGCCGGCTTTCACGACGTCATTCTCGATCGCATCGACGATGTCGCCGCACAGGCGGCGCTCGATCGTGCCGTTTTCGCTGGCGGCTGCTCAGAGAACTCCGAAACCTCGGTCTCGGCGCTGTCCGAGGATATTCTGAAGCTCTACTATGACGACTATATCGCGCAATGGGACAGCTTCCTGCGCGACATGAGGCTCGCGCCATTGACCGATCTCATCGTCGCCAGTGAGAACCTCAAGGATCTTTCGAGCGCCGATTCCGCGCTGAAGCGCCTGCTGACGGCAGTGGTGCAAGAGACGGAGCTCACCCGTTCGGATGACGCGCCCGCCGGAGATGACAAGGCGGCAGCCAAAGGCGGCTCGAAACTGCTCGGCAAACTGGGCAAGCTTGGCAAGATAGTGAAAACAGGGGCAAAACTGTTGCCACGGGCGGGTTCGGCCAGCGAGGTGGACCTGACCGGCAATCTTGTGGCCGAACATTTCAAACCACTCAAGAGCACCATTGCCGAGGTCGATGGCCAGCCGCCGGCACTGGATGCCGCGGTCGTCGCGCTGACCGCGCTATCCAACGTGCTGCAGACGGTCACCGCGAACCCCAATCCGCAGGATGCTATCAAGAAGCAGGGCGGCCTTGCCGAACTGACGGGAGCGGTCGCCCGGCAGGCACAGATCCTGCCCGACCCTATCAGCAGTTGGCTGGGCGGGATTGCCGGCGACACCAGCAATTTGACTCAGAAGGCGGTCACTTCGGAGCTCAACGCCATCTGGCGGGCCGATATCCTGCCTTTCTGCCAGGCGGCGCTGAACGACCGCTATCCGTTCAGCGCCGAGAGCGCGGTGGACGTGAACGTACGGGATTTCGCCCGCCTCTTTGGGCCGGCCGGGCTGATCGACGGTTTCATCAACGACCATCTGATCAACTATGTCGACATGACCAGCCAGCCATGGAAATGGCGCGCCGATTTCGGCCTTGACGGTTCGGCCTTGGCGGCGTTCGAGCAGGCCAGGCACATCCGCGACGATCTATTTGCGGGCGGCAGCGGACCCGTGATGAGCTTCACGCTTGAACCGAAGGACCTGTCTCCCAACGTCACGCGCGTCACGCTCAATCTCGATGGCCAGAGCCTCGTCTACTACAACAACGCAACGCGGCCGCAACCCATGACATGGCCCGGCAAGGACGGCACGGGCGTCATCTCGCTCGCCTTCCAGCCGATCGACGGATCGCCTGAAATAATGCTCAACGAAACCGGCAGCTGGGCGTGGCTGAGGATGCTCCGCAGTGGCCGCTTCGCCAGCACTTCGCTGACCGACGTCTACAGCCTGCGTCTGGGCACGAAAGGCATGTACGCCGATTTCGAGCTCAGGGCCGCCAGCGTCGAAAATCCGTACAACCTCGAAATGTTCAAGAAGTTCACATGTCCGCCGCAGATATGAATGTGCCCGGTTTTTACGGAAAAATGCCCGCCACCGGCGATTTCGTGACGAGGCGGCTGCCGGGCGACTTTGTGCGCGCTTGGGACCGCTGGCTGGCGCAGCATCTCGTCCCGCTGATGGGCTCGAAAGCCTGGGACGAACGAATCCCACTACGTTTCATCTCAGGGCCTGCGGCATTCGGAAACGCGGCGGGGGTAATCTTGCCCTCGGCCGACCGGGTTGGACGGCGCTTTCCTCTTAGCATCGTCGCGATGATGTCCTCTGCGGACGAGACGATGACGCGTAGGGCCGACTGGTTCCGCGACATGGAAGCGCTTTGTTTTGAAACCCAGGAGACCGGGCTGACGCCGGACGCGCTCGACCAGGCGCTGCTGGTTTTTCCCTTCCCTGATCGCGACGAACGCGGGGAAGCGATCGACGGCATGGTCGTGTGGACCGCAACCTCCGACCTTTACGACGTCGATCCGGAGGAACCCACCAAAATCCTCGAATCTCTCCTTGCCGTCAGTGGGGAGATCTGTTGACCGATGTGGAATCTCTGGAACGAGACGCCATTTGCGGCCCAGGAAGCTTGGACCCGCGACGAACACGGCCACGAATGGTGGCTGATCGCGATCAAAGCATCGTTCGAACTTGACCTCGACGGTAAGCAGCAGCTTCTGAAGGATCAGGTTCCTGTTAATATGGCCCCTATCCACAGCGCTGACGCCCTGGAATTACTTGATGACGACGATCTCGTCATTGAAAAGAAGCACACCGATGTCCTTGTAGAAGGCCACGTATATGCGCCTGATCAGCGACCGAATATCGAGTCGATGGCGCGTATCAAGATAGGCAACGTGTTGGACAAGAGCGTGCGTGCGATTGGCGACCGTATTTTTATGCCGGGGCCGGTACTGGTGCGTATGAGCCGACCCGAGCCTTTCATTCGGATTCCGATTTCTTGGCGGAGAACTTTTGGCGGCACGGACACTCAGGCCTCCACGCCCGATTGGGACCGACGAAACCCCGTAGGAACCGGCTTCGCCGTCGATGCACGACATTTGATCGGCAGGACCGGCCCCAACTTCGAGTATCCTGACGCACCCTATCGCGATCACCAAAGCGGCCGGCCAGCAGGTTTCGGTCCAGTGGCGCGGCACTGGATGCCGCGCGCCAAACATGCGGGCACCTATGGCGATGAATGGCAAAAGAGGCGTGATCCGCTGCTGCCCTTGGATTTCAGCCGAACATACTACCAGTGCGCGCCGGAAGATCAGCAAACCAGGACGCCACTTGTCGGCTATGAAACCGTGCGGCTGGGCAATTTCACTGGCGACGGGTTTTTCCAGTTCGTACTGCCTCGTATCGGCTTCGACATACATACGGAGTTCAACAACCGACCCTCCCGGCAGCATGAGGAGCCGACGATCCATACGCTACGGATCAAACCAGACAAGCGTCAGTTCTCCATTACATGGATGACCACGCTGTATGTTCCTTATGACGAGGAGCGGCTGAAGAGCACCACCATAAGCCTACGTCGTCAGACTGTTTCGGCGGCCGCCACGCGCATGGGTATCTGGACGGAGGAATTCGTCGATGGCTAGAGACGACGCCATCGTCATCGTCGGCATCGGCGCGCGAACGCCGTTGGGATTCGACGCTGCTTCCAGTGCGGCCGCGGTTCGCGCTGGCATTTCCGCAATCCAACAACATCCCACGATGGTCGACCGCTTCGGCGAGCAAATGAAGGTCACCCGCGACATGGGTATTGACCTTCATATGCGGGGTCCCGATCGCGCTGTCGCAATCGCTTTCGATCCGGCCGTGCAGGCATTGCGGCCGATGCTTGGCGCCCTCGGAAACGCACCGGTGTCGTTAATCGTGGCGACAGGCGAACCCAGGCCTGGCCAGGATGGCGAATTCGCAGTCCAAGTGCATGCTCAACTTCGCAGTGGTCTGTCACAATACGCCGTGTTCCAGGGCGGCGGATCCATTGCTGGAGGCCATGCCGGCGGTATGATCGCCATGCTGCAAGCGTCAAAAAGCCTGCGCGAGGGCAGCGTAACGTTCTGCCTGGCTGGCGGCGTCGATACCTATCTGCAGACCGAGACACTCGTGTGGTTGGACGAAAATGAACAACTGCATTCAGAGGGCAACATCTATGGGTTCTGCCCTGGAGAGGCGGCGGGATTTTGCCTGATGACAACTCTGCGAACCGCCCGGAAATATGCTATCCCGCCACGGCTCCAACTGATCGGCATCGAAGGCGCGCACGAGGAAAAACGCATCCGAACCGAGACCGTCGTTCTTGGCGAAGGACTTGGTGCTGCGTTCCGTAACTTGTTCGAAAAGGCCGTAACAGATCCAGTCGATCGGATAATCTGCGACATGAACGGCGAACGCTATCGAGCCAACGAGTACGGCTTCGCAACCATCCGCAATCCCGGTCGGTTCAGGGATGCGGCCGATTTCGAGACCCCTGCCGATTGCTGGGGCGATGTGGGTGCGGCGAGCGGACCTTTGTTTGTCAGCCTTGTGGCGGAAGCCGAAGCCCGCAATTATCAGACCGGACCCCTGTCCCTGATCTGGACCAGTTCCGAGAACGGCGTTCGCGCAGCCGCACTACTCGGCGGCAGGCGAAAGGCTGCCTGATGCCGACGCATATCACCGTCAATGGCCTCGGCTTAACCCACAAATCGTCCACCGGATTCTCCAAGGCGACAATCCCCGACGTTTGCAAGACTCCGAGCCCGGGCGGCCCCATTCCCTTGCCTTATCCCAACTTCGCAATGAGCAGCACATTGCAGAATGGCACGACAACCGTCTTCGCTAAGGGCGGCGCCATGATTGCTAACAAAGGCTCGCAATACGGGATGAGTACGGGTGACGAACCCGGAACGGTTGGCGGCGTCAAATCCAATACGTTCAAACAGGCAACAGATTGGATACTCTACTCGTTCGACGTCAAGATGGATGGCAAGAACGCCTGCCGCCACACCGACAAGAAATATCACAACAACAAAAATACGGTCGACCTGCAGGGGAATGCAAATCCAGCCCCGCTGCCTACGGTCGTTTTCGATTCGGCAACCTTTCCTAACAAGGTAGCCAACATGAGGAAGCGGATGCCCGCTTCCGGCAAGAAGAAGCTGACGCGCCAGACAAGCCGAAGCGCCATCCGCAAGAACCGGCGAGCCGCGCTCAAAGGCGAGAAAAAGGGCAAGAAAAAGACGTCGCTCGACGAGTTTCCCTTCGCCTCTTCGACCCAGGGTGGAAAACCTCCGGGTAAGCCGAAAGCCGCCGTCGCGGCGATTCCGGTGTCGGAGCAGAACGCCCAAGGCGGCAAACTTTCGTCGTTTTATCAGAACAACAATATTGGCAACGGCGATTCATATTGGGTGGAAGTCATCTAGAGTCAGGCTCCTGCAATGATCGAAGAACTGGACCGGATCGTTCAATTTCTGACGCGTCTCGGACGCGTAACGCCAACTCTGCTCCAGCCCGGGCTGTCCACCATGGACATCCGTGCCTGGGAGGCACGGTTGCCTTTCCCGCTTCCGTTGGAGTTGGAGCAACTATATCGCTGGCGCGACGGAACCAGGGTGAACGAAGGCGAGCAGTTGGACACCGTTTACTTTTTCCCCGGCTTCTACCTGCTGTCGCTCGAAGAAGCTGTCGAAATATTCATGGAACGAAGGGACGCACCGCAGTGGCGCAAAGGGTGGTTTCCGGTGTTTGCTGACGGAGGCGGGGATTTCTACCTCGCCTCATGCGGCCATGAGAAGAAGGAAACCGCAGAGATAATCGGCTTCATTCATGGGGAGCCCCAGCAGCCTGTGGAGTATGAGAGCCTTACGGCAATGATCAAAACGATTGACGCGTGTTACGCTGAAGGCGCTTTTTTTGTCGACGAAGACAACACTCTTGAAATCGATGACGAACTTCATCGCGACATCGCTCACAGGTTTAACCCGGAGATTCCCGAATGGCAAAACTAACGCAGCTTGAGGCGGCACAAAAGAAGGCTCTGGGTGGGGACATCGAAGAAGCGGAACAGGCGTTCGCCGACCTGGTGAAGAAGGGTACGGCCCGGGCCGCAGCGGCTCTCGCGGAGATCTCGGCGTACCGCGGTCAATGGCACGAAGTGCTCGGACATGTCGAGACGTCCGTCGCCGCACTAGACCAATTCGAGACGTTCGACGTCCAGATTGATCAGATCACGCTTTGCTCGCTAGCGGCACGCCAAACCGAAAGCTGGGATCGAGCCGCAAAGACAGCGGAGATCGGCCGCCGCAGTTTGGGAAAGAAGGGCGATCCCGATCTTCTGAAGATACTCGCAAGGCTGGCTGCGTTCGCCGCATCACACGGTTCGGAGGATTTTCGCTTACCGCAGGGTGTGCAGCTTGGTGGCGCAGTTCGCTTTGCTGAGGCGGTGGCGAAGGTTGAAGGCAGCAAGAAAAAGTTTTCGGATCCGCAGACACGGGCCGATCATATGATCGGACTGGCGCGTGTCTATGAGTATCATGAGGGTGCGGTGCAGATGTTTGAAAAAGACAACACCCTGCCCGGTATTTTCGACAACGTGGTGTTCCTCGCCGCCGCGCTGGCCAAAGCCGGGCGCTCAGACGATGCATGGGCGGTCATAAGGGGCGGAATCAGCGATTGGTGGCCGGTGGAGGAAACCCAGATTGCGCCGGTTGTGCTTCTAACAGACGCGTCATTGGCACCGATCATGACCGCGGTGCGCTGCGCCGAAATTCTCGATACCCCACGGGGATCCTGATCGATCGGCTCGTGGCTCGAGTCGCGGTCTCGGCGCGTTTCTTGATTATTTTTGGAGCACACTGTTGCTCCACATCCTAACGTTCTCTGCCACAGGCACCTTCATCGCAAAATCGCCGAAGTGATCCTCAAAGTCAGGCCCAAGCGTGGTCGGATCGAGCGTAAACAACCCGTCGATGCCGCGTGCTTCCGGGAAGGTCTCGAGCAGCGCGCCGCCAGCGGCCGCAGCGAGCGCTGGAATGCGCATCTGCTGCACCAGCCAAGGCAGGATCGAACGATCGCCCAGCATGCCGGCGCCACGCACGGCTAGCGACGCCGTGTCGGGCGACTTGAGCAAGCCACCCATGAAGGCGCGGACGTCGTCCTGTGGCCCTGCCTTGATCAAGGCTCGCAAAGCCGTCGGTGCATTTGGCCCATTGGTGGCCGCAACCTTTCGCAACTCCGCCCTCGCCAAATCCCCGCGGTCAAGTTCGTTCAGTGTCCAGGCTGCCCATAGCCGCACGCTTCCGTCGTCGGCATCTAGCGCGCCAGCAACTTCGTGCACCAGATCGAGGCGTTGCAGTACCCCCGCCAAATGCAGGCTGTTTGCCCGCACGCGGACGTCAGGATCGCGCATCAGATTCGTCAACAGAGCTTTTGGGTCGACCCCATGTTCGCGGCAGGCCGCGACAGCGAGATAGCGTAGGAACGCGTCTTGCGCGCTGATCCAACGCCGTACCAAGGGACTAATCGTTTCGGCCTTATGCCATGCCAGTGCTCCGACCAGGCCCCGCGCATCGTCATCCGAAGCACGGCCAAGTTCAACGGCTTGTCGGATCTTGTTATCGCTACCCTGCTCAATTGCCAACCATGTGAAAAGGAACAACTCCCCCTTTTCGGGGAAGTCCTCATAGGCAGCCTCGATGAACGGCCATGCGGCTACCCCGGCAATACGCAAGCCGTCAAGGTTTGCCTCAAGCCGCCTGCCGACGCCGTCGACCACGTTTCCCTCAGGTGGGTCCTCGGCGGCCAACGTGTCGCGCTGCGCCCACAAGAAAGCCGCCAGCTCGGCGTGCTGACGCACAATGTCCTTGACGATGCGATGTTCAACGGTACCGTCCGATTGTTGGCCGTAGCTCCCCGCGACCATCATCAATTTAAGTCGATCGAACCGCCGCGAATACGGTTGGCGGCACTGGCGTGGCTGGTAACGAAAGTACCTCTGATGGTGATGCGACCGTCTTTCTCCATCAGGATCGTTGCCTTGCCGCAGCGTAATTCGATCCGTTCTTCGGCGTGAATCCGCACGCGGTCTCCATCGCGAATAACTGCAGGTGCCGCATGCTTGCGCACCAGTTCCACGATGCGCCCGACGATGAGCGGCCGCCGCGCATCTCCGTCCTCGAACAACAAGGCGATCTCCTGGCCGATCATATCGGATGACAGTTCGGCAAGGCTGCGCGCCGCTAGTGCGGTTTCTTTCGAATTGCCCGGAAATACTACCAGAGGACCGTCTTCGCCGAAACCGAGAAACTGGCCAATTACGACGCCATCGACGCGATCACGAACCTTTTCCATGCTCTAGTTCTCCCCTATTTTCGAACCCTTCATCGTGATGTCGCTAGAAGCCTTGATGCTGATCTTTCCTGACCCTTTGACCGAAATGTCCTTGCCCTCGATCGCGATCGTGCCGTCTTTCTTCATCATGATCTTGGCCGAGCCGGTTGTGATGAGAATTTCGTCACCGGCGTCGATGACCAGCTTCTTGCCGATTTTGATCGTGCCATTGCCGGTGACAGAAATGGCACTGTCTTTGCCGACCGAGAGGGAATGCGCGCCGGCCACCGATGTCGAATCGTCCTTGCCTACCGAAGCGGTGCGTCCTCCGCCGACCGTCGAACCTTGATCCTTCGCGATGCTCTCGGTGTGGCCGCCGCCTATGGACACGCTCTGATCGGAAGCAATCGTCCAGCTGTCGCTCGCACCTATGCTGTGGTCCTGCGCTGCCCCAACCGTCACGGACCGTGTCGCGCCGATCGTGTTGGTCTGCGGCCCGCCGACGCTTCTGGTCTCCGATGCTCCGACCGTATCGACACGCGCAGCGCCAACGCTCACCGTCTGCACAATCCCCACCGTCTGCGTGTGATTGGCGTCGATGTTCTCCGTCGAGTTCGACACGACATGGATGGTCTCGTTGGCCATGACCGTCAGCGAGCGGTTGGCGCCCACTGTCTCGGTGTCGTTCGAGCCGATGTTGGTGGTCTGGTCGACGCCGATCTTGACCGTCTTGTTGTTACCGACGTCCTCATCGAGGTTGTGGCCGACGGAATGCTTGGCGTCGTGGTCGATGCGGTCGGACTGGTCGTGCTGCACCAGCTTGGTGCGGTCGTGCTTGACCAGAAGGATGTGGTCCTTCTGCGCCTGGAAATTGACCAGTTCGGAGCCGGCCTTGTCCTCGAACATCAGCTCGTTGTAGCCGCCACCGCCTTTGGAGGAGTCGGACTTCCAGCCCGATTGCGTGGCGCTGCCCGGCAGCCCGTAGGGCGGCATCTGGGAGGCGTTGTAGACCCTGCCGGTAATGATCGGCAGGTCCGGGTCGCCTTCGATGAAGTCGACGATCACCTCCTGGCCGATGCGCGGGATCTGGATGAAGCCCCAGCCGCTGCCGGCCCAGGTCTGCGACACCCGCACGAAACAGGAGCTGTTCTGGTCCTTCTTGCCCAGACGGTCCCAATGGAACTGCACCTTCACCCGCGCATATTTGTCGGTGAATATTTCTTCGCCAGACGGGCCGACCACCGTCGCCGTCTGGGGGCCGCGCATGATCGGCCGTGGCGTGATCCGCGGCGGACGATAGGGCAAGGCTGTCGGCGCCAGGCCGAGGATCACCTTGAAATTCTCGCTGTTGACGTCAGCATGGGCTCTGTAGCCTGGATCAAACAGTCTGTATTCGGCGCTGACCACCAGATACTCCTGATTCTGGTCCTCGCGCGGAAAGCTATCCAGCTTGAACGTGCAGCCCGAATAGAGGCCGCGCACGGTGCCGACGGCGGCGATGCGCTGGTGGACGGCCTGGATTTCCTCACGCCGGATCGCGGCCAGGCTGTCTCCCCGGCCCGTTTCGAGATGCGCGCCGGGCTGGCGGTAGTTCTCGCCCGCTGCCTCCTTGTGGCTGAACGGCTGGGCCGACTTGGCCATGAGATCGGCGCCCGGCTTCGTGAAATCATAGTCAGTGTGGGCATAGGCGCCTGGGCGCACCGAACTGCCCGGTATCCATTCAGTGATGTATTCGACATCGCGCCGCGAACCCTGACCTTCAAAGTTATAGAGCACTTTCTCGTAGCCCGGCGCAGGCTTCAGCTTGCTCATCGCATCGGCCAGGACAAGCGTGTGCTTGCCGTCATCATGCTCGAAGAAATACAGGATGCCTTCATGCTCCAGCAGCCGCTGCACGAAATCCAGATCGGGTTCGTCGTACTGCACGCAATATTCGCGCGGGGGATAGGACCCTTGCAGGCGCAGATCGAATTCCGCGATACCGTATTTCTTGAAGATGTCCTTGACGATGTCGAGGACGCTCTTGTTCTGGAAAATACGGCAATCGGTGGTGTTGCCGAGAAACCAGAGCCACGGCCTGATGACCGCCTCATAGTAGGCCAGCCGATCTTCCAGCCGGGTGAGCCGGAACTCGGAGACGATGCCGCTGAACCAGCGTTTCGGATCAGATTCAGCTTCGATCGAGAGCGGCCCGCCCAGCATCTTCAACGGATCGATATCGGAGTCGGTGCTCACGAATCCGACCGTATAGGCAAAACAACGGCTGATCTCATCGCGTCCGACAAGATGCGTGAAGGTCAACAGCTCGGAGCCAACCGGTGTCCGGACAACGGTGGCACGTTCATTGGGCATGGGTCGAGCCCCCTCCTGGACGCGGCCGCCAATGTGATGGATTTGAAGTTCCCGCTATATTAACAGCATTCCGTTCAGGAACTTCTTAAATCCGCCACGCCAGGCCATGTTGAGCCTACCACATGTTTTCCTGCTGGCCAAAGAGGACATGGGGCGACAGAAACCTAAACCGTGTCGCGGTTGGTCGGATTCACGCGCTGCACCTTCAGGTCTTGTTTCATGCAATGTCGTTTTCTCAAACGGAGGGCACTTTTGGGCGACATGCATTAACCAGCCGGTTCATCGGCTTGAAACGCTTCTGTCCTGTTTTACCCGCAAGCTGCTAGAATGGCGGAGTACCGATCAACGATCGACGGCGATCTCGGATGCACATCAGTCTGGAAATCAACAATGTCGACGCCTTGCCCGCTGGTACCTCGACCTGCTACGCGGCGCGTGATCGCGGCTTCGACATCGGACGCGATGCTTGCGACTGGACCTTGCCGGATCCCGACAAGTTCATCTCGGGCCGCCACTGCGAGGTTCGCTACGAGGCGGGCGCGTTCTGGCTGCACGACATCTCGCGCAATGGGACTTTCATCAACGGATCGAGCCAGCGCATGACCGGGCCACACCGGCTTGGCCATGGCGACCGGATACTGATCGGCCGTTATGTCATCTTGGTATCGATCGACGAAGAGCGCGCCACGGCGGGCTACCGCAGCTACAAATCCGAGCAGCGAGACATGCCGCCCGCGACAGGCCGACCGCTGGAATTCAAAGATGCACCTTTCTTCGATCCCGCGCAGCAACGGCCCGGGCAGCGCATTCCGCCGCACTCCCCACCCCTGCCTTCGACCAGAGACGAGGTCTTGCGGGAGATCGCGATCGGAGCCGGCATTTCGCCGGAATTGCTTCAATTACGCGACCCGCATGAAGTTGCCGCCGAAATCGGCGCGGTCCTGCGGGTGGTGGTCGAGGAACTGACGTTGCTGCTGAAAGCACGTGCGGCCGCGAAAATGCTGGCCAAGAGCACACAACGAACGATGATCAGCGCCGCCGACAACAATCCGCTGAAGTTCGTTCCAGGAACCGACGACATCCTCGAAATCATGTTCGCCCGTCGCAGGGCCGGCTATCTTGATGCCAGGCGCAGTATCGAGGACGCATTCCGCGATCTGAAGACGCACGAATTCGCCACCTATGCCGCCATGCAAGCTGCGCTCTCCCGACTGCTTGACGACCTGTCGCCCGAGGCGATCGGCAGGAAACTCCCGCCTACGTCGTTCACATCGAAGAAGGGGCAGGCCTGGGACGCCTATGTCGCGACATGGCGGACCATGGAGGAGGCACATGAAAACGGCATGCTGGACATCTACCTGGCGTATTTCAGCGAGGCCTACGCCAAAGCCGACAAGCAAAAATAGGCGATCCAGGAAACGCCTGGCAGGCCAGTCAGAAAAGTCCTCCGACGCCCGGCATCCGGTTCCAATAAACAATTTCTGAGATTACAATCGCGTACGACAGTTCGCCAAGCGGGTAAGACTCATTGACCTGGGGGTCTGCGGCAATGTCATGCTACGGCGGGACAGGATTTTCTGGCCAATCCTTCTGCGG